>VBBG01000143.1:5165-6597 GCA_005882905.1 Candidatus Bathyarchaeota archaeon
CGTCGGAACATTGTATCGTGAGCAGAGATCTTTCGCGAAGCTCTTCGAGGTCTCGATCCGGGCTGCGCTCTTGTCCGGTCCGAAGATAGGGAGCTTCTGCTTCCGGAACGTGTCGACGATGCCAGCGCCCAGCGGGGACTCGGGACCGACGACTGTTAGGTCAATGTGTTCTCTTACAACAAACGAGGCGAGTTCTTCGACGTTGGTACTGCTTATCGGGACGCATGTCCCAATCTCTTCGATGCCTGGATTTCCTGGGGCCGCATAGATCTTAGTAACATCTGGGTCTTTGGCGAGTGTCCAGGCTAGTGCGTGTTCTCTGCCGCCGCTTCCGATGATGAGGATTTTCATTCGGACACGGGCCGACGCCTGGTCCTAGGCCTTCATCTCTTCCCGGGTCCTTACGACCGGGTTCTTCTTCAAGCCGAGATAGTTGCCGGTGACGCAGGCGAAGCACATCTCGTCTTGCCGGAGCCCAATTCCTTTCATCAGCCCCTCCATGTCGTTGTAGCCGAGCCCGTCGACGCCTATCTCATTCGCTACCTTCTTGTTCAGCTCCGAAATGGCCATGTCTTCGCCGTCGACCCTGTTTGCCAGAAGCTCTTCGCGTGTGGGGAAGTCGATTCCCATGTAGCACGGATGCCGGATTGGGGGGAACGTTACGACCATGTAGACTTTCTTGGCCCCAGCGTCGCGTAGCGCTCGGACTATGTTCTTGCTACTCGTCCCTCGGACAATGCTGTCGTCGACAACTATGACCCGCTTGCCTTCAACGACGGGCTTTATCGTGATGATTTCCCGGACTATTTCTTCTCTGCTCTCATCGGTGGGCTCAATGAAGCTTCGAAGGTTTCCCTTCTTCCGGTACCGGTCTTTCATCAAGCCCTCTTCCATCGGGATGCCACTCTCCTCAGAATAGCCGAGCGCGGCAGGCCTGGCAGAGTCTGGGACCGGGATGACAACGTCTGCCTTGAACGGATACTTGCGAGCGAGGACTCTGCCGAGCTGTCTGCGAGTCTCGTAGACATTGTGGCCCTCGATGCTGGAGCTGGGATGGGCGAAGTAGGTGTACTCGAACGGGCAGTGATAGTGGCGGGGGGGGTCTGCAAACCTGGTCGAGATGACTCCCTCCCCGGTGAGGCGGACCAGTTCACCAGGCTGTACGTCCCTGACGAAATCTGCGTGTAGTGCCGTGAGGGCGCAGCTCTCGCTGGCGATGATGTGAGTCTTGTTTTCCTCGTCGTATCCGATGCAGAGGGGTCGGAATCCGGCCTCGTCCCGCGCAGCCAAAACTTCACCCTCTTTTGTTAGGATCATGAAGCAGTAGGACCCGCTCAGTTCTTTCGCGAGCCTGCTGAATGCACGTGTCCAATCGTGTTCTCGTCGATAGTGTTGGAGTAGTCTATAGCCTGCCAGTCGAGTGTCATTCGAA
>VBBG01000144.1 GCA_005882905.1 Candidatus Bathyarchaeota archaeon
AGGATCGTTGGACTCATGCTGACCGGGTCGCTCCTTTAAAGACCCGTATTGAAGTCGGAGAGTTGCTAGAACATGACGTATGGATTGTGGTGTGCCGTTCGAGCGGGATAAGCCGGGCGATACTCTTCTCGCCAAGGTTTGGCAAGGTTAATCTTGTAGATAGGCCCATTCACATTCCTTTACGGGCTCGCCATGTCTGACATTGCTGTAGAGGTAGGAGACGGTTTCGAGGATGGAGTGGAAGAGGAGCCTAACATTGTCCGGATTGGGAAGAAGCCTATAATGAACTATGTCGTCGCTTGCATGACTCTTCTCAATAACGGGGTTGGGGAGGTCATGGTGCGGGGGAGGGGCCAGTCCATTACGAAGGCTGTGGAGACAGTTGACATGCTGAAGAGGGCTTTCATGAAGAATATCAAGGTCCATTCCGTCGACATCGGGACGGAGGAGATCAAGAGGGATGACGGTTCGATCGCGAGTCTCTCCATGATCGAGATTATGCTCGGAAACTGACCGCCAAGTCGTCGGGGCGGTTCGAGCGATATTATTAGTAGTAGACTGATAGGACCAGCCGCGATCCAGATTTGCAGACTGAGAAGCATCAGTATCCCAAGATTGTTGTGACTCCGCCGGGTCCCAAGGCTCGCGCCCTAGTCAAAGAGGATGAGTCGATCATCTCCCAATCGCTGGTCAGATTCTATCCGCTGGTGGCTGAGAGCGGGCATGGGAGTATCGTCCGGGATGTTGATGGGAACGAGTTTATCGATTTCAACTCTGGACTCGTCTGTCTCGCTGTCGGTCACTCGCATCCGCGGGTTGTCTCCGCGATCAAGGAGCAGGCGGAGAAATTGATCCATTATTCTTGGACGGATTTCTACTACGAGAAGGTTGTCCAGTTGTCTGAGGAACTGGCCAAGATTACGCCGGGAAGTTTCGGGAAGAAGGTCTTCCTCAGCAACAGTGGGACGGAGGCGATAGAGGCGGCGATGAAGCTGGCGAAGTGGCATACTAGGAAGCACGCGTTCCTCTCGTTCATCGGCGCGTTTCATGGCCGGACGCTGGGCGCGTTGAGTCTGACGGCTAGTAAGCCGTACCAGAGGAGGCACTTCTTCCCGATGGTCCCGGGCGATACTCACGTGCCGTTTGCTGACTGTTACCGTTGTCCGTTCAAGCTTAGCTATCCCGAGTGTGGCATGTACTGTGTCGACTTCATCCAGGAACAGGTCTTGGACAAGTATCTGCCTCCCGAGGATGTGGCGGCAATGTTTGTCGAGCCGGTCCAGGGCGAGGGAGGCTACGTTGTCCCGCCGGACGATTATTTTGTGCGGCTGAAGAAGTTGCTGGACAAGAATGGGATTATGATGGTGGATGATGAGGTCCAGTCGGGTATGGGCCGGACAGGGCGCTGGTTTGGGATTGAGCACTGGGGTGTGGAGCCGGATGTTGTCTGTACGTCGAAGGCGTTGGCGTCTGGTCTGCCGATCGGCGCGACCGTTGCGAGGAAGGAGTTGATGGACTGGGAGGGTGGGTCTCACGCTAACACGTTCGGCGGGAATCCGGTCTCGTGCGCGGCCGCGTTACAGGTCATCAGCGTGATCCGGGATGAGCACTTGCTGGAGAATGCGACGAAGCAGGGCTCGTATATGATGAAGCGTTTGAGGGAGATGCAGGAGAAGTATCCGATTATTGGTGATGTCCGCGGGAAGGGGTTGATGATCGGGGCGGAGATCGTGAAGGATCCTAAGACGAAGGAGTTTGCTGACAGGGAGGCGCATGATATCATGATGAAATCGTTCCGCCGGGGACTGGCGATCATCACCGCTGGTCACTCGACGCTGCGTATCGCGCCGCCTTTGATCATAACCCGGGACCTCGTTGACGCTGGCCTGGATATTCTGGAAGGCGCGATCAAAGAGGTCAACCAGACACTCAAGTGATCGGACGGTCGCCAGAGATTTCACGAGGCCCCCCGGGGGGAGGGGGGGTCCTAGAGTCTATTGTTCCGATCTGGGCTTTGTTTCATGTTTCGGGGCTGTTCTGAATCTGGAACGGCTGTTTTTCGAGGCTGGGAACGAGCAGGAGCCGCAAGGCGAACGAGCATCTGGTGATGGTCTTGTGGTGGCGGGTCGGGTTTAGGGTTCTTGGTGATCTTTCTACGCCGGTTTAGAACGGCTTTCTCAGCCTACTGCGGCTGGGCTGGATGAGGGTGGGTCGAAGAATTCGGTCAATGGGACGACGGCAGAATCGTGCGGGGTGAGGGGTGGAAGATTCCATTCCTGCTCCATGGTTCTGACTCCCGCGTAGTGGCTGTAGGGAACGAGTGACTTGTAGCCGAGCCTTACGGTGGGTCCTGCCCAGATGGCTGTTACGATGTTGTTCACCTTGGTCGCGGTCTCGTCCCAGGTGATGAAGAGGGCTGCCTTCTGGGTCTTGAAGAGGGTGCTGTTGAGAATCCTGGGGACTATGAGCGACAGGTACTGGTTCTGCTGGGAGACTGTCTGGTTTAGCGGCAGACAACCATCGTGCCCATCATTGCAGAGGTTGGGGGTCAGCCACATGTAGTTGGAAGCGGTAGAGGTCGAGTTGAGATCGGAGAGGAGCTGAGTTGGGAGAGCGAGGTATCCGCTTGCTCCAGGGTTCGCGTTGACTATTCTGCTGCACCTGGTCGCGTTATTGTAAATGTCAGCATAGTAGACGAACGGGTTGTGCGCGTTCACATAGTAGATGGATGTACGAGTTAGCGAGCAGCCTCCAGTCGGATAATCCTCAATGTAGGCCTTCCAAGTCCTACCAGAAGCCTCGACAGTGTCTACAATATTACGGGCTGAAACGTAGCATCCAGCCTCCTTCTGGGGAAAACAGTCCCGATCAAAAGGGGGTGTGTCATAGTTGCCCCCGCTGGTCAAGGCGAGATAGTTGGGTAGGCTTGTGTGACCAATGTCCGAATAGTTTTCGGCGAGCCCGTACGTGTTGGCGAGCTGCGTGATGTACGTGCAGTTTCCGTTACAGTGCGCGCCGTAGGTGTCCCTGGAGGCTGAATATGGTCATGTTGTTCGAGACAGCCAGCTGCGTAACTCCCAAGGCGCTGAGGATGAGTAGAGAAATTCCTAGGGCAGGTAGAACTGCAAAGGCTGGCATGGTCAGGTAATCGTTATGGTGAATGCTATGGGCGAGGATTGTGCGGTTGTGTAGAAGTTCGAGATTGTGAGGGTAATGGGAGAGCTAAACCCGTGAGAAGGAATGGTCGGTAAAGTTGCTGGAGACACGGAGAAGCACGGGCTCATTCCATCCAAGCCGCAACTGGCTGAATTTACCCCGGTTATTGAGATGGTAGGGGTATCGCTGCCTGTCCCTATGTTGTTGATGCATAGGTATGCAAAGGTTGAGCCACCCGCGGGCTCGCTGAGCGAGATTCCTACTGGACTAGTTGTGTAACCGGTCGTGGGACAAGAAGTGTCCGCGAAGGGCATGGGCTGATAGATGATCTGAATGTCAGCTCCCGTAGTGATAGTTATGCTGTCCGAGACTGGAATAGAGATCGCGACCGCGTACACGACAAGCGAAAGGGAGACTAGCATCAAGAAAGATGGTAGGAACCACCTGCCCTTAGCGAGCTTCGCCAGTCCCTGTCTCATCCGCTTACTTTCCGTGTCAATTCCTGATATCCTGGGGTATTCTCAGAAACACTCACGCCACCTTACACAAGAAGGGCCGATAAATACGTGCGGGCGCTGTAAATGGATATCATCGGATAACCGGCGGCCGGTTCTCTTCCGGAGGGGTGGGGAGTGGACTTACCCCCGGGTAGAGGCTGGTCACAGGCACCTTCGCGGCGGTGGGGACACTTCAGACCCACTTGGTCCGAACTTTCATGTCCTGATAGTGTGGGTCGTCGGTGATGACGTACTCTGCTTCCCCTATCTTCACGAGAGATGCAATGAGTGCGTCTGCGATAGGGACGTCTGGGTGTGATAACAATAGCCTACCGGCGACGAGCGCCAACTCTTCGCCGAGCGGAATCACTCTCATACCTCTCTCCTTGAGGAGGTTCAGTCTCAAGAGGGCTGCAGATTCTCCAATCCTTGCGCCCGCGATCTTCACGAATTCCGTCAACACTATCGATGGTGCAAGAAGGCGACCGACCACCTCACGGCCAATAGCCTCCTCAACTCGCTTACCTATCTCCTTGCTGGGCGGAAACTGGAGAGTCAGCAGGAGGGGGGCGTCCGCTACCGCTGTCAACGCCACTTCTTTCTAAGACTCTCTAAATCCCGCAGAATCCTCTTGTAAGCCTCCGACCCTTCCTTGATCTTGAATCTCTCCCAGCCCAAGCGGGATCGTTATTTGCCCATTCCGCTTGACCTTGACCTTGGACAACTCTCGTCCAGTTGTACCGTGGTCCGGTCGCACATATGCATCGTGCGACTATGGACTAGTATCACAAACAATTCACTGTGCAAGCACGAACCGTCTCGCTGTGTAGAGTTTCGAGGCGGACAAAACCCCGATTAGTACAATATGGTCCACGCGCTAACTATCAACTGAAGGGAGTTGATGCGAGAGAGGCCTATGTCAAACGGTCTCCGTTTGGATAGAGATATTTGTTCGAGCAGCACAAGACCTACTCTATGCGGATGGCTCCGATCTTGCTGGTTGGAGGTATCCTCCTTACAATCGTCGGACTCTATTGGGCAATAACGGCAGGCTCCTACAAATGCTTAGGAGGGCTCGCATGTCAGAGTAGCTACGATGCATGGTTGCTCGAAAGTAGGTTAGGGTTGAGCGGTCTTTTCGTCGGGATAGGCCTACTCGCTGTTGGAAGCTTCTTGTGGTTCAAGGATCGACCAAGCACCGTGGGCAACAGGTGAATAGCTTGCTTCTTCTACCGACTCGATGCAACTCATTCTCTTGAATCGACGACTGCGTCCATTTTCGAACGGAGCGAGCCAAAATGCCTATAATTTTGGACTTCCTTCTGATTCTGGATGAGACGCATTCCCAGAGCGCTTGTTCTTTCCCTATTGCTAGGGTTTTTTCTGCTCCTCATCAGTGCTTCCGCAACCAGGGAGCCTTGGGGAGCATCAGATGGATATCCCCTTCACTACAGCTATCCTAACCTACCCTGTGAGCGACCCAACCCGTTCAACGGGTGCGGCTACTCCTACGACCCCGTGTTGGTTGGCCTCGATTTCCTGTTCTGGCTGGCGATTGCCGGAGTTGTTGTCTCTGCGATCGACCTAGCTTGGACGAGGGTCTTTTCACGCTATGTTGGGAAACAAACCAGATCTTCAGCGGCCCAGAGTTCATAGAGTTTCAAGGGCTGGGTCGAAGGGTCCTAGTGGCACCTAGAAAACTCTGTTCCTCCGGCACCATGGAGATAGTCTGTCTGTTGGATTCCTTAGAAAGTCGATCATTTCCACGCTGAAACTTCTCAACTGAACAGTTCGGTGCTCTCTCTTCCTCAATAGGAAGAGGTGACGTTCAGGGTCCCAGATAGTGTATTTTGACCAAGAATCCTGACTTTCGGCGCCTTCACCGACTCCTTGCCAATGCCCGGCGAGAACTGTTTACTCCAGCATCGATACAGGCTTCCCTATTCAGACGTCGAAGGGTGAAGTTGAGCGTCTCGCAAAAGGTTCTGGAAAAAGAACCCGGACCGGTGGAGGTGGGATCTCTCCCAAAGAGCGGTGGTATCAGTTGATGGGATATCTTGCGCAGGTTCTTGATGGTGTTCTCAAGAACCTAGACTTGGAAGGTGTGAAGGAGAAGATGGACCAGATGGAGATGACGTTGGATGAGCTTCAGAGGACGACTTCGACGGCTGGATGACAAACTTGAACGGGTCAAAGCTGCTCGAGGCCGAAGTAGGGAGTGGCCTGAGGACCCGGTCGAGTTCTGCATCCAGTATCTCGGGTTCAAGCCAACTGTGTACCAGGAAAAACTTTTGCGAGACCCTGCACAGTTCATCGTTGCGCGCTGGTCCCGCCAGTCAGGAAAGACCCACTGCGTAGCCGTTCTCCTCCTCTGGTCATGTCTACGAAACCGATGGTTCAACGTGTTGGTCTTGGCGCCTTCTGTGCGCCAATCCAAGATCATCATCCGTAAGATTACCGGATTTCTTCCCAGACTTCCAAAAATACGTGGCCTTGAAACCTTTCAAGACGAAGATAGAGTTCTACAACGGAAGTAGAATCCAAGCATTCCCGAACAGTCCAGAAACAATCCGGGGAGAACCTGGCGTCAATCTGCTCTATGTCGACGAATTCTCGTACATCAAGGATGACAAGGAACTCTACGAGGCAGCGATCTTCTCCATGATGACCACAAACGGCAGATTTCTCGCAACGAGCACCCCCGGATCGCGCGAGAGCATGTTCTATGCAATGTGCACCGACGACGTCATTTTCGGCGATTTCTCAAGACACCACGTGAGCTACTTGGATGCGCTTGAACCAAATGGGCCGCTCAAGCTGGAGATTCTTGAGAAGCTCAAACGACAGTTCGCCGCTGATCCGTGGAGGTGGAGGAGAGAGATGGAAGCAGAGTTCGCCGATGATGCAGACAGCTGGCTCAGCATGGCCCTAATCACTCGATGTGTGGATCAGAACCTTGAGTACATCCCAGAAGGAACCATCCTCACAGGCTCCTAAATTCTTCGTTGCAGGAGTGGACCTGGGACAGAAACAGGACCACTCAGCAGTAGCGGTCGTGAAAAAACGCGATAAGGAATTCGACCTAGTCCTTTTGAAGCAGTTCGAGCTGGGAACAGAGTACGGGTCCGTCGTCGGATATCTCAAGCTTCTCAACGAGAATCTTCGGGACCTACGTCGAATAATGATCGACCAGACAAGTGTAGGAGAAACGTTCATGTCGATGGTCAACAACTCGGGACTGAAGAACGCACGAGGCATTAACTTGTCCCAGCCGACGAAACAGGATATCATGACGTTTCTGAAGCATTGTATGGAGGATGGACTCGTCCACATCCCGTATGATAGAGAGTTCATGAACGAGCTGAACGTAGAACGTTTCGAGCTACAAGAGACTGGTAAGCTGAAGTATTCACATCCGGCAGGGACCCATGATGATCGTCTATGGGCCTTTGCACTTGCAATATACTACGGCAGATACGATCCTCCTGGTTATCATCCCGTCGCCGCCGTCAACAAGTACCCGAGCCCAGGCAACCTGATGCCCCAGCTCCCACGGAGCCTCTGGAAAAAGTAGACAATCTTGACAATCCAAGCCCCACACTCTTCCACCGCTCATGGGTCTTGAGGAACTTACGGTGACAAGCCCTCAATCTCTTACAAGGTTGCACTGCGGGAAATTTTCGGTCTAGACTCATCGTAAACCCGCAAACCCCGGAGACGATCCGTTCCTAACCGGGAGGAATATAGCCTGGATTCAGCCAGCATAGATCCACAAGCTTCGGAGTCTCAAACTGTGAACATTTCACAGGACACCTTGCCTGGTCTCGAATGGCGGGAGCCGATTGAAGGGCTCGAGTTCGGAGAACTCTTTCTCGGAGCCATAACAAGCACCTTCTTCGCGCGTGGCCGGTTTTCCGGCTATGGCATCTGCTTCACCGACCGGCGAATTATAGGCTTCCGAATGCGACGGGTCGCCCTTATTTTGAAAACTCCCTTCGTTGCAGCCATCGGCGCTCTCTATCTCGTCGTTATCCTCGAAACGCTATCCGGAACGGCACTCCTGGCCCTTCTTCTACCATTAGTACTTCATCTCGCCAACTGGCCCATAACAATCCTAACAAACAGAATTTCCGAGAATATCTTGTCCCGTAAAGCGCTGGGTCCGTCGAAGCTGCTGGAAAGGAGAAGAGATCTCGAACTTCGAAGAAACCAGATCGAAGAATTGTTGATGAAGAGTCCGGGGAAGGGCCGCAACCTGTTGAGATCGGGCGGCATGGGCGGCTATCTCAAGATCACACTAAAGGATTATCGCTTGAGGAAGATCGAAATAAAAATCCGTGGATGGAATCAGCATCAGAGACTTCGGGACCTCGTCATCAATTTCTCTAGCCGAGAACCGAAGGTGAGAGCTTTGGAATACCCGTAAAGCTGATGAGCACTTCGGACAATTTCTTGGACTTCTGTCTACCGCCAAAGGCTCTAGGATCGCTTCAAACCTGATGATGGTTCCCAGTTGGATTAGGACTTCTCTGCTGTCATGAAGATGTGGACTGCGGAATCCATCCTGAAGATTCCGGCCATTTCCTTCTGCAACCTCGACAGCGAGTCTCTGTTCTCCTGGAGAAATGCAACGAGGGACGGGTTTTGTAGACCTCTCGTAAAGCATCCCAGAGGGTATAGCTTGATGCCTTTGAAACCGGCTTCTCGGGCAAACCGCTTCGCTTCGGTGGGAGTGTAGAATACTGCCCACCATTCCTCTTTCGGGAGCGACTCCAGGTTCAGCGAGTCAGGCTTTGATTCGAATCCTCCGTAGAATGGACCCTTCAGTGAATCGTCAGGAGGCTTTAGATTGTCTGGGAGTCTGTAGCCTATCCGTTTCTGTTTACCGTTTTCGTTGAACATCTCAACATAGTAGAGGGCTCCATTGATCTGATCGAATCGATGGATCTTCCGCTTGGTCCTTCGAGCTACAAGTGCGTTCATGAAGTCGATGCCCAATCATAGGAAAGAGCAACGCCTCGACTGAAGACCGAGTCGAAACAATCGTCTCGAAAAGGAAGGTGACATTGATCTGCGACAACCAGGTCAACATGGCTCATGAGCCCAGCATTCTGAACCCTCCCCTTTCCGAGTTTCAGCATTCTGGGCGAGTAATCTATGGCTACGATTTTCTTATCCGGTGACGCATGATTGATCGTCGATCCGCATGTTCCCGCTCCAAGCTCTAGCGACAATCTGGAATTTTCGAGAAGATCGCTGATGTACAGGTCGGCTTCGTAGTAGTAGAAATAGTGTGGAAAGCTCGTGTTTGTGACCGTCTCGTCCCACTTGTCAGCTCCAGAATCCCAATACTTCCGAGGAAAGTAGGCCAACGACGCCGACCGACCCGTCGAAGCTACAGAACTTCCGAGTGGTAGATTTGGCGTGGCTCGCTGGAAATATTCGGGAGAGAATCCCAGAAAATCATTCTCTAAACCAGCTCGTCTTTCGTAGAGGTTTCAGCCGGATTATTACGGTGTTTTCGTCGTTCTGCCAGCCTTTGACTCTCCTCATGTATTTTCTCATCGCACTAGCGCTCTGGTCGTAAAGAAATTTCGAGGAGCATTCAATCATAAGACCATGTTCTCTGTGTTCTCCCTCATCGATCAGAAGAGTTGCCTTAGGATCGCGCTCGAGATTCCTGACCTTCCTTGAGCCTTTGTTTGCTGGAATATGGAACAGCCCGAACAGGAAAACGTAACCCATTGGTACGATGTGAGGCCAACCATTCGTGTTATTTGTGGCTAGACGACAGAGATCGTTTGACCGGACTAAATCGCCTTCTCGACGTGTTAGCTTGAACAACTCTAGCGGTCAACATAGTCTCTAACAGGATATTTGCTATTCGAGCATCCTCGACTTACGACGGTTCTGCAGAAAATTAGCCAGATGGTCGGCCTAGACCTCTGCAGCAACGTCCCATTCGTCCCGGAGGATCCCGTAGACGAAGCAGTCATGCCAGTTCCCTTGAACCATCACACTCTTTCGAAAATGTGCTTCTCGCCTCAATCCCAGTTTCTCAAGGACGCGAACAGATGCCGAATTCTCAGTGTCGCACCAAGCCCAGATTCTGAGGAGCTTTAGTTGCTCAAAGCCGAATGAGAGGAGGGCTCTGCCAACCTCAGTAGCGTACCCCTTGCCCCAAGACGCTTTACTAAGAAAGTATCCGATGTATGCCTGCCCAATAATCCTCGCAAGATCCTCTCTACTCTCCGGGTCCGTGACACGACATACACAGTCTCCCACGAGCGCTCCGCTTTCTTTCAGAGTTACCGCGAACCGAAAATACCTGCGCGGCTTGGAGCCTCGCCCCGCGAGAGCCCTCTGCACCAGATCCCTAATGCCCTTCTCACTCACTACTCCATTCGGCATGTACCGCGTAACCTCAGGGTCGGACCAGTAACTGCGGAGTGAACCTGTATCTGACTCCTCGATCTCTCTCAAGACAAGACGCGGTGTCGTGAGTCGGACGCTGTCGAAAGTGGGTTCTGTAATCATAGGTTATGAAGGGAGGGGCTGGACCCGAAGAACTTCCCGTATATACTCGGGCTTTTCTCGGTTCTACAGAAAAGTCAGAAACG
>VBBG01000050.1 GCA_005882905.1 Candidatus Bathyarchaeota archaeon
CTGTTCAGCGCTCTAACCGCTGCGTTTGACATCGCGGAAAAGAGTGGCGGCCAAGGATGGATCCTCCTCCTCACGGACGGACATCCGACTGATGTTACAAAGCCCGAACCGTACTCGACGATGAAGGTTCCCCCTGGGTTTAAGATGATCGAGTTCGGGATCGGCGACGACTATCGCGAGGATATTCTGAAAGCCCTCGCCGACGCGTCCGGCGGCCTACTCTACCACATCACAGACGCTTCGAAGCTGCCCGTCCTGATGCAAGAGAACGCGGTCAGCCAGGTCTCGGGCCAGAACATTACAGTAGACTTTGGATCCTCGGATGTCCGGATCCTCAACTATCCTGGACCACC
>VBBG01000052.1 GCA_005882905.1 Candidatus Bathyarchaeota archaeon
TCCAGGGGGCATTCCTCCGGATCCGCCTGGGCTTGGCATTGGCCCGGGTGACTTGCTGGCGATGACGTCGTCGACTCGCAGCAGCATCGTGACCGCTTCTACCGCGGACTTGATGACCTGCTTCTTCACCCGTAGAGGCTCGATCACATTCATCTTCCACATGTCCGCCGTCTTTCCCTCGTACACGTTTACCCCATACCATTTGTTGGCTGGAGTATTGTGTTTCTGTCTGAGTTCGACCATGATGTCTATCGGGTCGATTCCAGCGTTCTGGGCTATTGTGACGGGGATTGCCTCCAAGGCTTCTGCGAAGGCTTTGATTGCGAGCTGTTCTCTGCCCTCTGTCTTGGTCGCGAGCGTGTTGAGTCTCTTGCTAAGCTCTGCCTCGGGTGCGCCTCCCCCAGCTACGACCTTGCCGTCTTCGACGGCGTTCCGCACGACGCATAGGGCATCGTGGAGGGCGCGTTCTGCCTCGTCAATGACATGGTCTGAGCCGCCTCGGATCATGATCGTGACCGCCTTGGGGTTTTTTCCCTCTCGGACGTAGACATGCTTGTCGTCTCCTATCTTTACCTCTTCGACCTTTTTGGCTTGGCCGAGCCCTGTCTTTGGTAGATCTTTCAATGTTCCGGCGATGGTTCCGCCGGTTGCTTTGGCGAGCTTTTCCATGTCTTTGCTACTGACGTTCTTTACCGTGAGGATTCCTTTCTTGGCTAGGACAGCTAGTGCCTCGTCGTCTGCGCCTTTCTCTGTAAAGAGCACGTTGGCTCCCGTGGCCGCGACCTCGTCGGCCATCTCCTTGAGCATCCTCTCTTCCTCGTCTAGGAATTGTTCGAGTTCCTCGGGTTTGTTGATTCTGATCTCGGCGCTCATCTCTGGCTTGTCGATCTCAAGCTTGGCGTTCAGCAGGGCTATTCTGGCGTCTGCTATGTTCTTCGGCATCTGGCTGTGGGCTACTTCTTTGTCGATGACTATTCCGTTGATGAGTTCTGTCTCGTCTAGGCTCTTTCCGTGTTTCTTCATGACTTTGACGAGATCGATGTCAGCTGTGATCTTGTCGTCGCTCTTCTCCATGACTTGGAGGACTGCCTTGACGGCAAGGTCTGCGAAGTGTTCCTGTGATCCAAAGATTCCTTTCGTGTTGAGAGACGTGAGCGCGACGCGCTTCAGCTGTTCAGTGTCTTCTGGTTTTATCGTGACTGCTATCTCGTCCAAGATTTCTTGCGCTTTTTCCGCGGCGTTTCTGTAACCGTCGATGATGATGTTGGGATGAACGTCCTTGTCGAGTAATGTCTCTGCTCCTGACAATAGCTCGCCAGCGAGCACTACCGCGGTCGTGGTTCCGTCTCCGACCTCGCTGTCCTGGGTCTTCGAGACTTCGACGAGCATCTTGGCTGCGGGGTTCTGGACATCCATCTCCTTCATTATTGTCGCGCCGTCGTTTGTGATGACGATGTCGCCGATGGTTCCGACCATCATCTTGTCCATTCCTCGTGGTCCGAGGGTTGAGCGGACGGTCTCAGCAAGGATCTTGGCGGCTGTGATGTTGCTCCTCTGAGCGTCTCTTCCTCTCGACCGGCTGGTTCCTTCTTTCAGAATTATGACTGGTATCTGTTGCGATGACGTTCCTGATCACTCTATGGAGAGCGGGCGTGTGTGGCCTTGTGATAAACGTATGCAGTATCCAGAAGTAAACACACTCCTAACCGGGGCGCGCTTGTTCGACCGATGAAAAAGACCGATGTAATCCCGCTCCCATAGCCCTATTCCCGCGCCGAGTGTGTAGATTGTGTTGGGTGTCTGAGTGTCCGTGGTCCTGGCTGAGGGGGTAGCGGCAATGACTACTAAGTAGATTCCACGACGACGAGGACTAGTCCAAGCAGTGTGCTTGCTACGTCGGCTCGCCTTGGGTGTTCAGACAGTTGCAGGCGTTGTTCGGGCATTTCGTTTCCGATCTTGAAGCCCGATACGAATGGTTTGCCCGCCTGTTCGTGGTTGGTGAATGTTAGACTATCGGGGCTGACAGCGTTGACCAGATGAGTACTATGCTGGGCCATGACTCAGCTAGTAGTCAGCACAGTGATCGTTGTTCCGCAAAATAGGAGGATTTCGAAAATCGAAATTTTCGAACTGCGATATTTTCGAAGGATGTCCTTCGATATGCCGATCTTGTTTATTGTTTGAATAAAAGAGACGGCCCTCAGCTATTCTGACGGGGTGGAACCTGAAAATCGTACGTCTTTCTCACGCCTCGATCAGAGAGGGCCGCTAAACATTTGTCCTTGAGGATAGATTGCTATCCTCCCTTTTGCGAGGAGCTCGCCTTATGCCTCTGTTCTGGCTGTTCACCCCTTGTCTCTGTTGTGGGCCGCCTCAATGGAACAATAGGATGAGACGGCTATGCATAGTAGGGGTCGAGGATGGATATGAGTTCCATGTATACAACTGATTCTAGTCATGAAAGGTAGTGTTCTCTTGCACTCACGCCAAAGATCTTTGTACGCTGAGCAAGGTGGCTTTTTCCTTCGAGTTACTCTGGTGAGAGGGTAGAGCTACGAGGAAAGAGAATAAAGTCTGATACGGAAATAGGCCTCTGGGGTCTCGAGATTGTGCCGAAACATCAGAGTACTCTTCAACTTCGACCCGCCGGCGACTGAGGAGGAGATTCGGGCTGCTTCGCTCCAGTTCGTCCGGAAGATCAGCGGCTTCAGCAAGCCTTCGAAGACAAACGAGCGATCGTTTCTCGTTGCGGTCGATGAAGTAGTCCGAGCTTCAACCAGGCTCTTGGGCTCCCTCGAAACCGAAGCGCGGGCCAAGAGCCGAGAGGAGGAGGCTGCGAAGGCGAAGGCTCGATCTGTGGAAAGGTTCGGGAGGACTCTAGCATGAGCTATTTGGCAGCGGCGTCTTCTGGAGTTCTAACGTAGGTTCCTCTTCTCTCTGCTACCGACTAGCTGTTTTCAGTCTGCAGACCTGCTCTGGTCCTAGGTGATTCCTCGTGCCTTAGGGGGCAATTTCGTGACACATACTACTGTCCCAATCAGGTTACTTTCCGCTCTATTCTACGATTTGGGAGCCGATTCTCTAGCGTACCTTTCCTTTCTTTGGGCCTTCTCTGCCGGACATTTTCTTCCGTTTCTTCTGCCAATCGGGACGAGTCATTTCGATCCTCTCGAAGAATCCGTTGGGTGATTGTATATAACGCATTGAGCCTCAACTCTTTTTCTGGGTCTGGAAAGAGATAGACGGTTGCTCTGTTCGCTGCGTTCTAAACGCTCTCTGAAATTGTATGTGCGAATCGTCTTCGTGATCACGCTTTCGCTGGGTCCTGTGATGTTTTTTCGGGCGCACGCGTCGTCTCCTGTGTCGACTTTTCTGGCTGGCGTCAATTTTCCGGTCTCGCTCTCTTTCGCGCCTGATGGCAGAATTTTCTTTACGGAGAAAGACACGGGCAACATTCGAATCATCGAATCCAACGGCACGCTGCTAGCGGCACCTTTCGCCACGGTCCCGGATCTATTCCACGTTGGCGAAGCGGGGCTCCTAGGCATAGCTCTGGATCCGGCATTTGCGACTAACCAGTATGTTTACGTCTATTACACGTATCGCGACAGCGGGTTCTATACGCATGGACGCATCGTCCGCTACACCGCCGCGGGCAATACTGGCACTGCTGCTTTTGACTTGTTTGACGTTGTCAGCTCTGCGCCGAACACGGTCTACCATAACGGTGGTTACATCAAGTTCGGGCCTGATGGCAAGCTGTACGCTGTGGTTGGCGAGTTCCATCAAGATCAGCAGGCCCAGAACCCGGCGTCGATGACTGGGAAGATGTTGCGGATGAACAGCGATGGGTCTGTGCCGAGTGACAATCCTTTTGTTGGGAGTCTAGATTATGCCTTGGGCATACGGAATAGTTTCGGCTTTGACTTTGACCTGTCCAATAATCGTCTCGTTGCGACGATGGCTGGGCTGAATAGTGATGATAAGATTCTGATCATTGTCAAGGGTGGAAATTATGGCTGGCCGACTTGTGTCGGAATCTGTCATGATTCCCAGTTTATCGATCCGGTCGTCGACTTGAATCCGGTAGTCACACCGACGGGCATAGCCACTGTCGCGCCGGACACGTATGTCTTCGGCGAGTATAACACTCACAACCTCGTCGAGCTCCAGCTCAGCGCGAGCGGCGGATTCGTGGGCATGAGTCAGATCGACCATGAATCTGGCGGGATCATAGCGGTCGAACATGGACCCAACAACAAGCTCTACTACACTACACCAGACACGATATACACGTACAGTCTGCCGGTGACGGGCGGCTCGAATGTCATGGACTCTTGGATTATCCTGTTTGGGGTTGGCGTGGCGACGGTCGCGGCCCTGGTCCTGGTTTACGTGGTTTTTCGATATCGAAGCAGGTCCGCCATCAACGCCAACTCATAACTCCGATCTGAGTATCGGAGAGAGTGGTTATTAGATCCAGGGTTCTCATGGGATTATAGCTGATGGATGCTGAAGCTTGCCAAGACTGAGCAGATACTCGTCTCCGAGGAGGAGATGCAGCGGCTGGCTCTTGACAATAGACCCGTACGGCGTTACTGTCTTCAGTGTCGGGGCCCGAAGTATATGGCTCCGTTCAAGCCGAATCCGTCCTATCGGGATGGATTGGCAGACTTCAAGACTCCGGAGAAGTTTGCGATAGTCTGTAAGAGCTGCCATACGAAATACGTTGCCAAGCTAAGCTCCACCTAGCATTCATGCAATCAACGGCTCCTGAGTTCCTGCCATATTAGACGGCTCTCATGGAAAGTCCCTAAGAAAACGGGGGAGGGTTGCCGGCCAGGCTGGTAATGCTGGGGCCGGACCTAGTCTGTGTCTATATCGGTCTCGTTCTCGTTGGCGTCGTCCAGGTCCGCGTGGGTCACTGAATTATCATCGGAGGTCTCGTTATCGTCATGGTCTTGTTCGTGATGATTCTGATCATGATGATCGTTATCATTGTCGGCGGTATCGTTGTTGGGGGTCTGTGTTGCGTGGAGGATTGCTATTGTGGGTAGGAGTACGGCGGCCGCGATCAAGAGGACGACCACTATCTTCTTCGAGGCTATTCACCCCCAAGAGGAAAATTCTGGACACGGTACGCGAGACAAGGTTGAGCCTTGTCTGCGGGATGCCTTGACGACTGCTTCAGTAGAGGCACCAAACCTAACGGGAGATGGGATATGAGAGATAAGTCAACGGTTTTGAACACAGAATTTCTATGAAGATGAAAGATGCCTGTTCCAACTCTTCGAGTCCATTCTAGAAAATCAAGGGCACGTCGTGGGGACATGTTCTGAACGGTTTCCCAATCACGAATATCTTTCCAAAGAGCACGTTTGTGTCGCGGGAATTTTTTTATTTCTAAATTCTGGAGGGGGTCGTCTGGCCATCTGGAACCGTGTTGGGTGAGATTATAGGTTTGTGTTGCAGAACGGGCTTGTCGGCTGTTTTCAGTAGTTGCTGCGTGGCGGCTCTTCAAGCGTGCGAAACCAGCCGCCTGGGACCCCCCTTTCCGATGGGCGATCTGGGCTTATTCTGGGCGATTCCTCCATTAGGTTGGGTGAGAAATCGTTCTTCCTCGGCGAATGAGCTCGGGTCTGGGTACTTCCAAGAAAACTTCCCGGTACGAGTAGCACAGGCCTCAGATTGAACCATAGAAAACGAGAGACTTTGTGTCCTAGATCTGACTTATTTCGAGGGTGGATTGTTGGGAGCAGCCGGTTCCGGCGGGTTTCTGGCTCGCATTCGCTCTCGCTGCTGGTATCGGTAAATGTATTGCTCCTGCCACGTGAGGCCTTTGGGGATGGCGTAGAACGTCCCTATCCAGGCTCCCTCCCATTGAATCTCCTTTCCATTCTTCAACTCCCACCTTCGGAATGTCACAGCCCCTCCCAGATAGAGCGCGGGTAGGGCCGCATAAATGGACATGAACTGCGACAGTATACTGAACGGGATGGCTTCTGACTCAATCATGTACCCTAATACCACAATAATCACCAATCCCGCTCCAAGCGCAAATAGGAGCCTACCGCGGCTTGGATGATCTTCGCCTCTTCTTTCAATTCCCCGTGTCGTACCACGAGCAAGGGTTGCTCCGGCAAGGAACCCTCCAATGCCACTTACCGACGCAATGCCAACATTCAACCGGTAATTGACGGCTGCTTGCAACACTGCAATGAATGACCAAACAATCGTGAAGGAAAGGTATGAACGATAGGCTCGCGACACCTGATCTCGCTGTATACTGGCCGGAGTCTGTTCGAAAAATAGTTTTCGGATTTCACCGGACTATTCTCGCGGCTGGCCTGGGCGAGCGCCAACGTGGGTCTCTAGGAATTTTGCGGATCTCTTGATCGAGTCTATCTCGTTCTCTCTCCGGACAAACCCGTGACCCTCGTCCTCGTAGACCTTCACCTCTACCGTGACACCGTTCTTCCGCGCCGCATCAGCCATCTGCATCGTCTCCTCTACCGGACAGCGGATATCGTTCTTGCCGGCCAGCAATAGTAGGGGTGCGCGTATTTTGTCGGCGAAGAATATTGGTGACCGGTCGCGCCAGAGCTCGCGGTCCGTGACGGGATCACCCATCAACCATTCATCATTCTTCTGCAGCACCGGGTCTTCGTTCTCGTGTGCTGTGAACCAGTTGGCGAGTGGCACGATGCTCACGCCGGCGGCCCAGATCTCGGGGGTTTTGGTCAAGGCCATGAGTGTGAGGTAGCCTCCCCATGAGCCGCCCATTATCGCGATCCGATCCGGATCGACGTAGCCGGTTCTCTTGAGATATTCGGTCGCCGCGACCAGATCCTTTAGGTCGCCGCCCCCGCAATCCTTCCTCAAGGATTCTGTGAACTCTCGGCCGAAGCCGGTGGAGCCGCGGAAGTTCGGCGCCATCACGACATAGCCGTGGCTGACGAAGTATTGCAGTCGAGGATACCAGCTGTTGAAGTGCTCCCACTGCGGCCCGCCATGTGGATAGATGATGGCAGGGTGCGAATTGTCCTGTTTGATGTTGGCTGGGATGTAGAGAAAGCTGGCAATAGGAGTCTCGTCATAGGACGGATAGACGACGAGATGCGGGTTGACGAAATTGTCTTGGTGCAGCCCGCCGACAAGCGATGATGTGATCTGTTTCAATGTCCGGGCTTTGATATCGT
>VBBG01000051.1 GCA_005882905.1 Candidatus Bathyarchaeota archaeon
CGGCGAATGCGCAGCAGACAATGCGTGCGGACCTGATAGAGTCGACCAAGCGCCTGTCGGAGCAGCACGAGCAGACACTCCGCCTGGGCGGATCGAGCGAGAACACTAACAGGCTGATGAAAGAGGTCGCCAGCGAGTCTACGAAGAAGACGAGAGGAAAATAACCTCCGCGCTTTTTAGTTAGACTCTTTCTTTTCACCCATCTCTGCCAGTAATAGAGTAGCACAAGCCCTACTGCAGACCATGCGATGCCATGGGTGTAGGATCGACAGTTCGACGGTCAAGTATAGAGAGAGGCACAGCCTCCACCTCTGCTCTGCCTGTTCAGCTCATTATGATGAGACTGATGGAATCT
>VBBG01000169.1 GCA_005882905.1 Candidatus Bathyarchaeota archaeon
GATTTGTCCCATATCCGCCAAAGTTATATCGATCCTGAATCCCATTCTTGAATCGTATGTCGGATAGCCCAAAGAATGTTCGGGCCGTGCCAACCTCTCCGGGTGGAGTTCCTCCTGCAGTGGCATCGATTGTTCCTAGAAAGATGCTCCTCAGTACTCGAGGAATCGCGATATCGGCGATTTTGGGAGGCATGGCACTTGTAACAGAAGCTCTGGGACTTTCCCTGCCTGGATATCTTCCTGGTGTAAACTTCAACCTTGTCGGAACCTACCTCTCGATAGCCACAATGGCGGCGGGACCGTTGGGTGGGATGATTGTTACAATTCTTGATTCGTTCACATCAAGCGTCGGATTCTACGGACTGCCCTTCTACTGGCCCCACGTTTTCATTCTAGCATATTTCTGGCCTAAGATCTACAAGCTTTCGAACACGGCTTACAGACTCGGGCTGTACTGGGCTGTCAGTGCGGTAGCGCTCTTCACCCAATACTGGGGCTGGTTCTGGCTGTATGTAGTTGTCTTCAAGTACGCTGATACCGTCGTACCGCTTGCGGTCTACAACTTCGGAGGAGGCGCCTTCTGGATATTCCTCCTCATCTACGCACTGATTCCATCAGCGATCCTAACCGCATTTCCCTCTTTCGTAAAGCCGGAGTGGAAGTTTGCGAATCTGAAGTGGTGGACCCTTGCCGTCGTAGTGATATTTCTAGCGCTCGCAGCAACGAAGGCGTAGGTAAAGAGTAATGGCAGACCCCACGGACCTTCAGATGGCGGGCGCCATAGCGATGATCATCGTCGTCTTCATCCTCGCCGTGATATTTTCCAAGTATTGGCGTCCCAAGGCGACAGAAGAGACGAGTAGGAATCAGCCTGCGAAGATAGGAAATAAAGGGCTCGGCTGACAAACTGTCGCAGCTACTAGACTGCCGAACTATTTCTATGCCTTATCGCCGCTCGCTCTGAGCCTACGAGTTACGTTATAGTTAGTCTGATTAGTCGGTCGAACGACCTTGGGCTACAGAGTGGCAGTAGACGTCGGTGGCACGTTCACAGACCTATGCGCCCTGAATGAAAAAACTGGAGAACTTGTTTTCGTCAAGGACTCTACCACCCCAGCAAACTTCGCGCACGGGGTCGTCCAGGTCATCCGGAAGAGCGGACTCAAAAAAGAGGACTTTAACAGTTTCCTCGGAAACGGTTCAACTATCGTCATCAACGCAATTACTGAGCGGAAAGGAGCGAAGACATGCCTCATCACGACGAAGGGGTTCAGGGACGTCCTGGAGATCCAGAGGTCCAACAGGACCGACATGTACAATTTCAGATATGAGAAGCCGAGACCTTTTGTTCCCCGGCATCGCATCTTCGAAGTGGATGAGCGACTCGACTTTCAAGGAAACATCCTCAAGGCGCTTGACGAGAAGAGCGTCCAGGCAGCTCTCGAGAAGTGCAAGGAATTTGGTGTGGAGTCGCTAGCGGTTTGTCTTTACAACTCCTACAGTAATCCGGAGCACGAGGAGGCGATTGGCGAGGCAGCGAGGAAAATTCTCCCTCTGGTTCCGGTGACTCTCTCACATGAGCTGACGAGAGAGTGGAGAGAGTATGAGCGGATGAACACGGCTGTGATGAACGCATTCGTCCAACCGGTAGTCGACCTGTACCTGAGTACCTTGACCTCGGAACTTCGAAAGATGGGCGTGACGATTCCATTGCACGTGATGCAGTCGAACGGCGGCGTCTCGACCTTTGATCGAGCTCGGAAGACCCCTATCTATCAAATTGAATCAGGTCCGATCGGCGGGATAATTGGAGCCGCTTTTCTAGGCAGAGTGATCGGCGAGCCCAATGTCCTCTCACTGGACGTAGGAGGCACGACGGCGAAGACATCGCTCGTGGATGATGGAGAGGTGAAGGTCAACACGGATTACAAGGTCGCTAGGTCGGCTTTCTCTTCCGGCTATCCTGTGAAGGTGCCGGTTGTCGATATAGTCGAGATCGGGGCAGGGGGAGGGAGCATAGCTTGGGCCAACGAGGTCGGGTCGTTGAACGTGGGTCCTCAATCGGCTGCAGCCGACCCTGGACCAGCCTGCTACGACAGGGGCGGAAAGAGCCCTACAGTCACAGACGCTTTCCTCTTGACAGGAGTAATCGATCCTGACTACTTCTTGGGCGGAGAGATCAAGCTGCGAAAGTCAAGGTCAGAAGAGGCGTTCAAGGAACTGGCATCGACACTGGGCAGATCCCTCAGAGATGCGGCCATCGGCACGATACATGTGGCCATTGCTAACATGATCAACGCGCTCAAGCTGGTCTCGGTCCGGAGAGGCTACGATCCGAGGGATTTCGCAATGGTGGCTTTTGGTGGAGGGGGTCCCATGTTTGCAACAGCGTTGGCGAGAGAGCTGGGCGTTGAGAGAGTAATCGTGCCGCGTGTTCCAGGGGTCTTCTCTGCGCTTGGTATGCTTCTGACGGATCTTCGGCATGACTTTCTCCAAACGAGGGTGCTTAGGCTGTCCCAAGAGGCTCTGAAGGAAGCCTTGGGTGTTGGAGAGGGATTCAGAGAGGAGGCTGTGAAGAGGTTTGAAGAAGAGCGTGTGTTGTCAGCGGATGTCTGGCACGAGCTCTCATTCGACCTTAGATACCTGGGCCAGGAGCACACGGTCAACGTTCCAATAGACTGGAAAGATTCCGTGGCCGACGTAGAGAAGAAATTCCATGATCGTCATTTCAAAGAGTACACCTTCAAGCTAACGGATCCCCTGGAGATCGTGAACATTCACGTTGCATCCTACGGCAAGGTGAAGAAACCCAGGCTCAAGAAGTACAAAGCGTCAGGCGCGGTCGGCGACGCCCTAAAGGGGAAGAGAAACGTAGTCTTCGAAAACGGGAAGCTCGTACGGATCCCCGTCTTCCAACGGGACAAGCTACCGTCAAAGAATCGTCTCAAGGGACCCGCGATCATAGAGGAGCCTACTTCTACAACCATCTTGCGTCCCGGCGACAAGCTCATGGTCGATGATTATGGAAATCTCATGATCAGTATCCCGGGAAGTGGTTGAGGATGGTAAGGAAGGGAGTTACCGAAAGTTTCACCTTGGACATTATTCAGAACTCGCTCATTACTGCCGCGGAAGAGATCTTCGCCGTCTTCGGCCGCACGAGCAAGAGCCCAGTCATCTACGAAGTTCTCGATTACGCTTGCGGCTTGACCGACAACGAGGGGAGGATGATTGCGCAAGCGAACGGCGTTCCCGGGTTTCTTGGAACGCTCGACATGGCCGTTGTCCAAGCGATAAAGAAGTTCGGTCTGAACGGATTTC
>VBBG01000053.1 GCA_005882905.1 Candidatus Bathyarchaeota archaeon
CTAATTAGAAGCGTCCACCCCGCTTCCCCTGCCTTGATCTGATCGATCGAATTCTTTTTCCCAAACCCCGCTAGAGCTGAGAGAGCGTCATTGAACGGTCAGAGAATCTTCGCACAGACCCATGTTGCACTATACCGGATGTCACGGGGGAGGCTGGGAGGCCGGTTTCGGAAGTCCCCCGTGCTTCTCCTGACGACCATCGGTAGGAAGAGTCGGAAGAAGCGGACAACTCCTGTTCTGTATCTTGAAGACGGGGAGAACCTGGTCCTAGTAGCGTCCAATGCTGGTAAGGACCGGGATCCGTTCTGGTGGATGAATCTGAAAGACGACCCATCGGCTGCTGTTCAGGTGAGGGGCCGGACCGTGGAGGTGAGGGCTGCTCAGGCGACGCCGGAGGAGAAGAGTAGACACTGGCCTTCTCTGGTGAAGATGTACCCGGCCTATGATGACTATCAGAAGAAGACCGAGAGAGAGATTCCAGTAGTAATACTCAGGCCGCTGAGATCCAAATGCTAGCCTGTGAAACAGGTATGACCTGATTTTGTGAAACTGAGGGTTCACGCTTCGCTAGTCCGTTCGGCGGTGTTTCCTGAGTATGGGACCAGAACGGGATTGGGGTGTTTTCCATTTCTGGTCTAAGCGTAGACCTCTTCTCTTGCTAGGACCTCTATACCATTGTCTCTGATTACAAAGGGACGGGGCGCAGTATCGATCTTGGTGCCTCGCATCTTTGAGATCTGAATCGTTCGGACCCCCTTCCGGACAATTCGTAGCATTATCACACCCTCAGCTAGATACTCCTCCGGTTGCAGTCTTCGAGTCTCTCCGGTCGAAAGGAGCTCGCTCGTCAGTAGACAGGTTGCGCCAGTTGACTGGAGCGCTTCCACAATGTCTAGGATAGCCGGCCGCCTCTCCTCAATCCTTGGGAAGCGGAAGACCAGGTCCGAGATCGAGTCTAGGACGATGGCTAGCCCTAGCTCTTTGCCGCCAACAGGAATGCGTCCCACTCTAGCCTGTTCTGGTATCCGGCGTACTTCTGTGGCGTCGACATAGCCGAATTGCCGCTTTTTCTCGAGGCTTGCGAGGTCCATCCCGAGATCTCGCATTTCAGTCACGAGACGGGATTTTGGCTCGTTCATTCCTATGAATACCCCGTTCTCGTTCCTCTCGGTCGCTCCCCAGTGCAAGTATTGGGAGCAGAGAATGGTCTTTCCCGTGCCAGGTTCTCCCAGAACTAGGACGACTCGGCCTTCCGGGATCCCACCGCCTAGCATGCTGTCAAGGCCGTCGATGCCGGATGGAAGCTTGGACGTTGATGCGGAGTGTTCGCGGCCCTCAGTTGTCATCGGCATACACTGGGCAGACTGGCAATAACACCTGGAACGTTTGTCGTCCTATCTCTCCTAATCTAGGCAAAATAGTATCGGAAGTTCTTCCAGACTCCAGTCGCTCCCTGTCCATGGATGGACACGCTTCCCTTCACGGGATCCACGGGATTAAGCGTGAAGAGACCCCACCCTATCATTATCTCCTTGGGCTCGACAGGAACTCCCTCGGCTTTGAAGAACGTCTTTCCATCCGCAAACCATTCTGCACGCCGTTTGGAGGCGTCTATCCGGATAGAGTATTGGTGCAGCTTGCCAGGTTCCGTCCGAATGCCCGAGAATGGTGCCTCGATGAGGTAGGTGAAGGCGGTCTTTTCGTCCGTCACTCCAGGAATCAACAACCTCTCGTATATGGCTCCGATCTTCTGTCCAGTGGATATGAAGTCGAATATCATACCAGTCGAGAAGTCCATCAGTATGAAGCCTGCAAACGCGTCTCGCAGATCATCTGCGTTGCTTCGGTAGGTTTCGCAGCCCATTTCGACCTCGAATACTGTCACTCGATCAGGAGAGACGGAGAAGGTCCTAGTCGATCCATAGAGCTGTTTTGGATCGTCGAACATGTGCACTTGGTCATGCTTGCGAGTGAAGGGGTCCACGGTTAGGGCTAGACCGTTCACTCTGGACTCGATCCGGGCTTTCGGCTCCTCCCAAGTCCATGTTTGGCCGTCTCCCATAGGGAAGCTGAGGATCCTCCATTTGGAAGGGTCGACTCTCCCTTTCGACATATCGTCATACAATGTCTCGGTGGTCAGCAAGGCTAGACCAGTCGCATCGGAGATTCAGAGAATATAATGATTCCGAATTTGGGTTTTTTGTATCGTTGTCCCAGTGGCCAACCTAGGGAACCTACGAGAGGTGTACGTGGCTACTGTCTGGTTCAATTCCTTTGAGTTAAGTAGAGACGCTCGCTGTAGCTAGAGTGGTGTGGAATGTCGCTTCACGCGCCTCTTCGTTCGCTCGCGAGGGCGTTGATCTTGGTCGGTGGAGTAGTCCTCATACTCGGTTCTGTTCTCCAAATCGTAGGCTCGAGATCTATTCTTGACTTGACCCCCAACATACGGTCCTTAGGCTTGTTCACCGGTGCTATAATTGGACTCATTATCGGAGTTCTCGCGTTAATAGGTGCTAGCCAGGTCTCAAGCCCTGTCTGGACGATTATCCTTATGGTTCTAGGCTACCTTGTCAGTAGCTTGGGTGGAATTCTCATCTTCATCGGAGCGCTAATCGGACTCGTTACAGCACTAGTGAAAAGTTAGGCGCTTCTGACGGATATCGGGATCCTTAAAAAAACGGGGAGTAGTCGATGGAGCTATTGTGCGTGGTTAAGCTTTGAAGACTGGTGCGTAAGCGAGTAGCGTCTCGCTCTTGAAGAGGCCCCCAACATTCGTAAGCTGGTTGATGGAGGTCTTCATGATCTCTTCGGTCGTCCTTGCTTGCCAGAGGGCTACAATGTCGAACTGTCCTGGTACTGCGAATGCTTCGACGAAGCCTGGGATGTTGCTGAGCTGCTTGATGCTCTGTCCTAATGGATTGTGCTCGACGCGCAATAGGCTGATTCCTAGTGCTTGCTGAGCTTCGAGCCTCTTAGTAGGCTGAATGCCGTCCATGGCTGTGTGGGTGGTAGTCGTGCGTACGTCGGCGATGCTGCGGATCTGGTTGACAGTATTGTAGACTTCATTTGGCGCACTGCTCTTCAATCGAAGAGCCAGGTCATAGCGGCCTGTTACTGGTGCGATCATGTCGATCTGGCTGTTGTTCTTTAGCTCCTCGACCACTTTCTGTACGCGGCCCGGATTGACGGTCGCGAACACGTAGGTCGGGAATTCGGTATTGGTTTGCATTTGTTACCACTCTGTAACATATGTTACTTGCTTATAAGGTTTGGAATCCGATAGTCTAATATGTTACAACTGAGTAACATTGGTAGGAAGAGTGTAGATGACTGTCGGACTATCCGAGGAGGTCAGCGTCCCGGAAGCGGTACGCCAGATTCTAACTCGGAGCTATCCCGTCTACCAGAGCCTCAAGATGAGGGTGGTCAACTTTCACGCGTTGGCAGAGCTGATCCAGCCGGAGGTTAAGGAGATGACCCATAGAGACGCCAGCATCAACACGCTAGTTGTAGCGATCAAGAGATTCTCTGATACGCTCGACTCGATGAAGAAGCTGGAGGTTGGAAACGTCCTGGATAATGCTAGGATCTCACTGACAAGCGGCATAGTGGATTTGACGATCAAGGCTCCAAGGGCAGAGTTTTCGAAGATTGTGCGGGACGTCAGTGAGATAGGCGCGGAGTTGTCAGAGTTTCCACACATCTTCCCTTTAGCGACATCGATCAAGCTAATCGTGCCCGACGAGGATTATGAGAAGATCAAGGAGAAGCTGGGACATTTCACCAAGGGCCCGTTGATTCATGCGGCGAAGTTGACGTTACGCATGTCTCCCTCAGCAGAAATGACCTCTGGGATAGCATCTTACCTGACGGAGTTATTGTACCGTAATGGTGTCAACATTTACGATGCCTTCCTTGGGTACGGCGACATTATCATGGTGGTAGATGACCGAGATGGCCCGCAAGCCTACGAGATTCTGCAGAGAGAAGTCAACAAGCAAGCACTGAAGGCCTAGGGCCAGTCTGGCTGATGGGTGAGGTATTTCTGGACAAGCAGTTCTCTCAAGTAACAAACGAGACCTTGACGATACAGTCTTTCTCTGGACTCGAAGTGAGACCCTCTCTATACTTCATTCGATTGGGTTGCCGTGTTTGAGCCGCTTCTGAAATTGTGGTAGGATTCTGCCCGGCCGGCTCCTGTATGCTGGTACGCCCACTCCAACCGCTATCATGGTGCTCATACCCTCGGCGTGTGGAGAGAAGAACTCTGTCACAGCATCGTCGTAGAATGTTGAACCTGACGCTCCAACTCCGAGAGAGTAGGCTGACAGGTAGATCTTCCCCGCCCTAACGCCTGCTTCGAACTGCGCGGCCCGATAGCCTCGGTTTCCCATGTTGCGGAGAACAATCCCAAGGTTAGTCATGAGGAAGAAGACTACGCTGGCGTCGCTAAAGAGGAGCTGTTCAAGGCAGAGGTACCCGGACGCATGCCTCGATTTTCCCTCCTTCAGCTGTTCCAGAGAGTTTCTGCTTTTGTCGTAGTGGTATGAGCCTGCGGGTAGACCGGTGACGTCGTTTGCTATGAGGTAGAATTCGATCAAAGTCTGCTCATCAGGAAGAAAGTCCATAGGAATTTGTGAGGCTGAGCAGTCGATGATTGTTGAGAGGGCTTCGAAGGAGATGGGCTTCTGGGCGAACCTACGGGTTGACCCTCTAAGGAGGATCACATCCTTCAAGGATGGAGGATTCTCAGTTGATTGTCGTAGTGGAAAAATATTTTCGCCTTCGTGCGCTTTGGGTCTGACAGGTGTGAGGCTGTCCCGCCATCGCTCGACCTCTATCTGGCTTTGAAGATCCGATGCTCTGTTGGTCTCCCATATGATCGGATATTCTGCTACCTCTCTCGATGGCTCTTCAGTTTGAAGATCAAGCTCTGGAATCTTTCTTTGCGTCGGATCAGAGCCCTTTTTCGAGCCGCTGCCGATGGCGGCGAGGGCGACGGTTGCTTCCTTCTCTTCTTCGAGACCAAGGAGCTTGTCAACCTCTTGGTCGACAAAGCTCATCACGAGTCTTGTGGTGAGGCTTTCTGACTGGCATATTGCTAGGAGATTGGCTGCGATGACTCCGCCGTCCCAGAACCAGTGACGGTAGGACCTCGCCTCGTACTTCCAGGCGTTTCTCCAGGCCAAAGATGTGAGAGCTATTGTCAGGGGAGAAAGCGCAGTCGCCCCGTTTGTCGCCGCGGCCAGTTCGGGGCCGTAGTCGCCTTCACGTAATTGGACGAGAGCGAAGCTGAGAGGATTGAAGTGGTAGATGCCCGCGTCCAATCCTGGAATGCCAGAGCTGACAATGTAGAGTTCGATGGGGTAGAGGGCGCCTGTTGCTGATGCTGCGCGCATGTACTGGGTCTCCCCTCCGATCTTCATCTTCCTCGTAAGACCCGCTGAGAAGAAGAGAATCTCAGTTAGATCCTGGAGATCTACTGCCTTGTTACTGTTATGAGTTTCGAGGCCTTTGAGTGCTTTGAGAGAGCTCTCTGATGGATACGGAAACTCATGAGGAAGCGATTTCATCGGCAGATTCTTGTAGACTTTGAAGGGGGATGGCTTGTTGTCCCAGTCGAGATAGTGTGGCGACATTCTCAGGCTGAGTTCGGAGTGTTTTGTCGCTTCGTGGTATCTGAGGGCGGAACTTCCGGTTTCCGAAGCCATAGCTCGGACCCTCGATCATTACAGTAGTACTTACGCTACTTTCTTGCGGCTCGTTCCCCTGATACGATGTAGAGGACTGTCTCGCCGACGTACGTTGCATGGCCCGCAATCCTCTCCAGACATCGTAGAATGAGCGTTCCGGATACGAAGCCTTTCAGGTTCCCTTCGGGTACCTGGGCTGACTTCTTGACGAAGTCTTTATAGATGTTATCCACAACATCATCCATCTTCTTCAGCTGGGAGGCAAGCTGTACGTCGCGCGCCGTGAATGCTTTGATGCTCACGAGTATCATCTGCTTGGCCTGTGCACCGGCCTCCTGAATGGCTGCTCTATCACAGCTGGATAGGTCGCCAAAGATGCCGAGAACATCGGAGATGTCGTGAGCGTATCTTCCGAATCTCGAGAAACCGTAGGCTACCTCCATGCAAGATTTGATGAATCTGAGGTCTGAGGCAACCGGCTGGTAACGGGTAATGAGCTCGATGGCGAGTTCGCTCACTTCGTCCTGTAGCATTCGAAGCTCCTCGGACCAGCCGTAGATGCGATCTCGTAGGTCCCTTCCCTGGACGTAGGCGTCTATGGCCGTGGATACGGTGTTCTGGGAGAGTTCGGCCATGTCGAGGACCATGTTCCGGAGTCTCTCGAGCCCGAGGTCCATCAGTCTTGCCAGTCGCCGTTACCGTCCTAGCCGAATTTTCCAGTCAGGTATCTCTCGGTCAGTTCTTCCCCGGGATTCTCAAAGAGACCCGTTGTCTCGCCATATTCGATGAGTTGGCCAAGGTAGAGGAATGCTGTAAAATCTGACACTCTGGCCGCCTGTTGCATGTTATGTGTGACGATTACAACAGTGTATGATTCTTTGAGGCTTACGATAAGCTCCTCTATCTTAGCGGTGGCGACCGGGTCGAGAGCCGAGCATGGCTCATCCATCAGTAGCACCTCGGGCTTGACAGCCAGGGCCCTAGCGATGCAGAGGCGTTGCTGCTGCCCGCCCGAGAGACTTGAACCGGGCTTGTCAAGGTCAGCTTTGACCTCGTCCCATAGGAATGCTCTTTCCAGACTACTTTCAACCGCTTGATCCAATGTAGTGTTGTCTCTGACGCCGTTCAGTTTCAGTCCGGCTGCAACGTTGTCATACACCGACATGGTCGGGAAGGGGTTTGGTTTTTGGAAGACCATGCCTACTCGTCTCCTAACGGTTACGGGGTCTACTCCCTTAGCGTAAATGTTGGAGTCATCCAGTACAACTCTTCCAGTTGATCGGGCTCCGGGGACTAGTTCGTGCATCCGGTTGAGGCACCGGATTAGAGTCGACTTTCCGCATCCGGAGGGTCCGATAATTGCTGTTGCTTCATTCTCCCTGATTTTGATGGAGATATCTTTCAGGACATGATTTGATCCGAACCAGGCGTGTAGGTTCTCTGTTAAGATCTTGTATCTTTCCATTTGTTGGAGTGTTGTAGACTTATTTTCTGGTTTCACTTGTTCTAATAAGCCCACTGTCATATTCTTGACCTGTTTGAGCCGTATCGTCCCCGCGTTGCGAGTCTGACGCCTATGTTCAGAGTTAGCACGATAATTATCAGGATCATGGCTGCTCCCCATGCCTGCTGACGAGTGAACGGGTCTGCCTGTGATGCGTCATTGAATATTCTGAGTGGTAGAGCATCAATGGGTTGATTCCAGCTGGAGAAGAAGAAGTTGCTGCCTAGGATGGTGAGGAGCAATGGGGCGGTTTCTCCCGAGATTCTGGCGATTGATAGAAGAACGCCGGTAATCACGCCGCTCCGTGCTGTGCTGAGCACGACGCTGATTGTAGTTCTCCAGCGTCTGATTCCGAGAGCCATGGCGGCGTCTCGGATTGAATTCGGGACGGTCTTGATGGATTCCTCGGTGGTCCTAGCTACTATTGGGAGTGTGATTATGGAGAGGGCGATGGCGCCCGCGATAGGGGAGTATTGATGTGTTGCAACCACAAGAAGCGCAGCTACCAGGATTCCAACAACGATTGAGGGGAACTCAGTAAGAACATCGTTCAGAAAACGGATCGTCCTACCGAACTTGTTGTTCCCGAACTCGGCGAGGTAGATCCCCGTCAACACTCCCGGTGGAATCCCCATAACGCTTGTGAGTGCGATTAGAAGTAGGGTTCCTTGGATAGCCGGACCAATTCCTCCCACCGTTTGTCCCGGAACTCCTGGAAGAGCTGTTATGAATTGGAAACTAATCGTTGAGATTCCGTTTCGTATCACCTCAAGAAGGATGCTTGCAAGAGGCACCACAGCAACCATGATACAGAAGACGCCGAGGGCGTAAGCTAGCTTATCTTTGATTCGCCTAGTTGTGTAGTTTCTCAGGTTATTCGACCGCTCCCGCTTTCACCTTCAGAACCTTCCACACCATAAACTGGGCGAACACGTTGATCAGGAGAGCAAGACCAAAGAGGACGAGACCCGCTCCTACCAGAGCGGACAACTGCAGAGACTCCGCCTCCTTGAACTGTCCGGCGATTAGAGAGGCAAGTGTCTGGCCGGGTATGAATAAGGAAGTGGGCACCGCCTCGCTACCGAGAGCTCCGCCAATTACCATTGTGACGGCCATCGTTTCTCCCACGGCTCTTCCTAACCCCAAGATCGCTGCTCCGAATATTCCCGAACGTGAATAGCTCAACACTCCCATTCGGACGACCTCCCACCTTGTGGCGCCGATACTGTAGGCGGCCTCTCTCTGCGAGGTTGGGACAGCCATCATCACTTCCTTCGATATCGAGGAGACTGTTGGAATAATCATAATGGCGAGGATCAGTCCGCCCATAAGGAGGTCGAGGCCGTGGGGGGATCCGTGGAATATTGGGATCGAGCCGAGACCTGATGTGAGGGGAGTCTCAACATACTTGGCTATCCAAGGGCTTAGAACTAACAGTCCCCAGAAACCGTAGATGACGCTGGGGACAGCCGCGAGTAACTCGACCAGCTGTGATAATGGGACCCGGACTGAGGTCGGCGCCATTTCTGCCAGAAATATTGCGATTCCCAGGCTAACGGGGATTCCTATTGAGATCGCTATCCCTGATGTCACCAAGGTTCCAAGAACGTAGGGGAGCATTCCATACGACTCTTGACCAAATGTGGTGCTCCATCCGGATCCTGTGAGGAAGCCTAGGCCAAATTTTCCTAGAACTGGAATTGATCCACGAACTAGCACTATTCCTGTTAGAGCTATGATTACTACTGCAGTGCAGGCGAAAACATTCGATAAGACTTCAAACATGTCGTCGCCCGACAGATGCGACAACCTGTAGGAGAAATTCTGGAGACGAGAGCTTTGTACACCGGCATGGTCTAGGGGCGCTTCCTCCATCCTCGACATACTTTCGCGGTCCAGGTTCAGAATCTCAATCTAGAGAATGAGACGGGTCTTTCCTCACCCATGGAGAGTCTGTCCGTTATACGTTATCGAGCGTACGGTTGCTTCCGCATTTGCCACGACTGTGGACGGCAATGAGACGAAGGAGAGTATCTTAGCCTGGTTCTGGCCGTCGTGAACTACGAACCACAGATAGTTGACAAGTGCCTGAGCCTTTGTTTGGCTCATGGTGGAACCGTACACGTTCAGTTCTTGGTAGACCATTATGTAGCTAAAGGTGACGATCGGATATGCACCCGGGTCGTTTGTGTTGAGGAGGTTGATCGACGTCCAGTTGCCGCTCCCTGAAGGAAGAGAAGGAAGACTGGTTGCCGCCAGAGAACTGGAGCTTAGCGTCGGCTCGATGTACGAACCGGCTCCGTTCGGGTTCCAGAGATATGCGTACGCCATTGGAGGCGTAGCTGAAACAGCGTAGTTCAATTCTACATATCCAATCGTGTCAGGTACAGTCTGAATCGTGCTTGCGACGCCAGCATTGCCCGGACTCGCCAGCGCTCCAGGAGCCCATGCGTTGCTGCTGGGCGACTTACTCTGGCCGCCTCTCCACACAGTACTGTTGCTGAGGTAACCTGTGAAGACGAAGGTAGTTCCTGAAGAGTCAAACCTGTGAACCACAGTGATGGGGCTGCTGGGCAGGCTGACTCCGGAAGGCAGACTGTTCTGATTGAGCGCGACGATCTTTGGATCGTTCCAGGTGGTGATATCTCCCTGAAAGATTCCGGCAGCCACTGTAACGTTGAGATGTAGCCCCTTGTGGATCGAGTACGTGTTATTGATTGGAATGTTGTATGCGATTACAACTGGCCCAATAGTGTCAGGAATCGTGATTGCGTTTGAAACAGAGGCAATTTGGCTGGCTGTCAGGGGAGCATCTGAAGCTCCAAAATCTACCGTCTTCTGGCCCAGGGCGTTTATACCCGCCCCGCTCCCTATTGATTGATAGTTGA
>VBBG01000170.1 GCA_005882905.1 Candidatus Bathyarchaeota archaeon
TTCGAGTTGGGAAGTGACGCTGACCGTTGACGTTGTATATTCATATGCAGGCAATCTCCAGATCGCTCAAAGATAGATAAAGGACGCGTCTTTGAGAGACCAATTTCGCCGATGAATATTCTTTGTGTGTGACGTGGAAGATAAATTCCATGCGCCACGCTATCTTTAATGAAGCAATAAATCGGGTCCCTGCGTGCGTCCTTGTGTGACAACAGAGTCAAACATTTTCTACGCGTTCGGCGTCAGTTCGTTACGTGGGCCAGAGATGAGTAGCATGACAACAATGTGCTAGGTTATCCGCGTTGAGATTGCCTTCGCATTTCCGCGATTCCTTCCTCGGCCGTCAGAAACCTGATCCCTAGAGTCTTCTCTGCCTTCTCAACCTGAAGGCAACTGTTCCTCGGCCTCTCGGCCACCTGCTTGAATTTGTTGCTAGAAACTGGTTGCACTAGACTAGAACGATGACCAAAGGAGCGACAGAGCAAAATTGCGAATTCATAGCGGCTAAGGCATGATCTTCCTGCCGTGTGAAATATTCCGTTCTCACGCGCTCTTGCAAGCCTCAAGAGCGCATCGGCCAAATTGTCGGCGAGTGTGGGGGAGCTATATTGGTCGGTAATCGCGCTGACAGTCTCGTTCTTGTTGAGCTTCTCAAGAACAAACATCGCAAAGTTCATTGCTTTGGTTGAGGCGGAGGCATGGTCAGCTACTTCTGAACGCCAACCATAGACGACGCTGGGTCTCGCGATTGCAAAATTCGGGAGGTCGGATACTATTTCTTCCGACGCGAGCTTCGTATTCGAATAGTGGTTGATCGGGTGAGGAATATCAGTTTCAGTGTAGTGTCCATGTGTTCCATCAAAGACTGAATCCGTAGAGATTTGCACTAATCTGCAATTGTTGTCGCGTGCGGCATCGGCCAGGTTTCTCGCGCCGCCTACGTTGACTCTTTCTGCTTCTGCCTTGTGAGTTTCGCAGTAATCTACGTTTGTCAGAGCAGTCGAATTGATTATCACGTCGGGGTCGACTGCGCGGACTAACTTTAGCGTCGCATCCCGGTCAGTCACATCAAGTTGAGAGGAACGTGGGAAGCTCGACTGCCGTGTGTTAAAAGTACAAGAGGCCTCAAACTCGAAGGTCTGAGCAATTGGGACAATCTTCGATCCAACCAATCCAGTGGAGCCTACCACAAGAAGCTTGTCCAAGTGCAGTCGTACCTCTTCATACAGGCTTTTCAATGTTAAAGTGGTACACGAAAAACACGAAAGCACAACAATGATGCCCCCTAGGAGGTGTCGTCACACCTGAAGAATTTGGTTGTCACAGGTGGTCTCGGATTCATCGGAAGCAACTTCATCCGCTATATCCTGAAAACTCGACGCGACATCAGGGTGACGAATGTCGACAACGAAAGTGTAGGTAGCAACCCTTTGAGCCTCCAGGACGTCATCCCGGGCCGACATTACCGATTTGTTAAGGGAGACCTATCTGATTATCAGTTCACTCGGAGAGTGTTGAAGAGTGCGAGCATAGTGGTGAATTTCGCCGCACAGACTCACGTGGACAGAAGCATTGCAAACGCCGAACCGTTCTTTGAAAGTAACACTAGGACAGTGTTCAATCTGGTTCGGGCGGTTCGGGATATGAAGGTTGAAAGTGTGGTGCATGTTTCGACCGATGAAGTGTATGGATCGATAGATCGAGGGTCTTTTGACGAGAACAGCCCTCTGAACCCTTCTAGCCCTTACTCCGCAACCAAGGCTGCGGCCGATCTTATCGTGCATGCTTGGAACGCGACATACAAACTGGGGGTTGTCACTCTAAGATGCACGAATAATTTTGGGCCTTTTCAGTATCCTGAGAAGTTCATTCCAAAAACCATCATTAGGGCTTTGTACGGGAGAGAGATTCCCCTATATGGCGGAGGAAGACAGATTCGCGATTGGATCTTCGTCGGCGACTTTTGCAGCGCAATCGACCTCGCAATTGACAAGGGAGATCCCGGTGAGGTCTACAATGTTTCTGCAGGAAATGAGTTATCAAATCGGGACGTCGCTGAAGGGTTGCTCAAGTTGCTCACGAATCCTGCGGCAAGGTTGGTCGATGTGGAAGATAGGCCAGGACACGACTACCGATACAGTTTGAGCTCGGAGAAAGCCCGTCTGAAGCTTGGTTGGAAACCCGCTTACAAGTTTGATGACGCACTTGCCGAAACCGTAAAATGGTATCGCGAACACGCGTATTGGTGGAAGCACGTAGCAACGGCGAGGGTTCTCTCCGGAACCCCCTGGAAAGAACACTGGTGAACCTGGCCGGCGCTCACAAACACTCGATGCTTCCGAATACTATATCAAGATCTCACAGAGACTTTCGGATGATGATGAGATGCTGAAACGTGTTCTGTTGTTGCCTATCATCTGGGGTGCGTACGGCATTGGTGAGGTCTTAATACTCAATTATCTATTAGGGCCGATAATCGGCGATCTCGCGAGTTTCAACTTTCCCGGCAATGATAAGCCTGTAGGTGGGTCTTACCTTCCAGCTCTGTTCTTCAACTTGGCCGCATTGTCAGCCATGCTTGGCTTCAGCTTGTGGGCTCTAGGCATATGGAATGTTGACTTAGCCAGTCCAAAATTGAGAAGGGATATAGTGGCCCTGGGGGTTATGTTTGGGAGTGGGTTTCTTGTTTTCTATTACGCGATATTCCTCTTTCCCCTCGTAATCTCATTGGTATATTTCCTGGCCACGAACATAGAGTAAACTTGATTGAATTCTGCGACTGTGCTCGTTTGTGCACATAATGAAGAGGACTACATAGGCGACTGTCTAGAATCAATTCTGCGACAAAAACGGTCGGCCGGATTTATCATCGTCGTTGCGGATCGATGCACCGATCGAACAGTGGATCTTGCGAAGAAGCAATTGGAGAAAAGCCCATCGCTGATTCTTCAAAAGCATCGTTTGAATTGGAGGAACAGCATATCAGAAAATCTACAACTAGGCTTCAGCAGAGCGATTGGAGATGCCCTGGTCATCGTTGACGCGGACATGACCCTTCCTCCAGATTTCCTGGCGATCGTATTGCCCCAGATGGATAGATTCGCAGTCGTTTCCGCTATTGCTAAAACCGATTCATCGAGAAGCGTACTGAACAGGCTCGTTTCAGTCTGGGAACTCACATATACATTCTCTCCTTTAGGGGAACAGCCACGTGGAGGGGCCCGA
>VBBG01000023.1 GCA_005882905.1 Candidatus Bathyarchaeota archaeon
CGTCAACAGGATCAGCTACCGCTTTCTCTCAGGCGTAGAGACGGGCGTACATGACAATGTCCATTTCGTCCTCGTCAAAGGCCTTGACGCTCCAACAAGCCACTGGCTCGACAGTCCAGTCCTCTACGACCACGACCTCACCTTCGAGAAAATGGCTCTCTTTGCACGGACAGTGAAACTCTATTCCGAATACCTCCTCTCCATGCAACTGCATGCAGAACTCCCTGATCTAGTTCACGCAAACGATTGGCACATGGTCCCAGCCGGAGTGGCCCTCAAACAGCATCTAAGCGAGAGAGGATCTCCTATTCCCCTCATCTTCACTGTCCACCTCTTGAGTCACATAACACTCCCTTGGCACTATGGGTCCGAAGACTGGTGCGGAATAAAGGACCTACCTCACCGGGTCCGACTATCACAGAACCGGACACGAACCCTCACCTATCGACAGGTCTGGGAGGGACAATGCGGAAACTCTCTAGAGAGGTTCGGCTCCTACGAGGCCGATTATGTCACCTCTGTTAGCGAAACCTACCTGACGCATGATGTGTTAAGCTACGTGGGAGATAAGATCAAAGGTAAGAGTGGGCACGTCTACAACGGCTGCGACTGGAACTACGACACTGTCAACTCGGCAGTTCTCACAGAACTAAAGGCGTCAACGATGGGCCCCCAACCAGCGGTTGGTTCTATCAACCGTTGGGATCTGAGGAGGGTGCTGCTCACCAGCGCGACTGCTCAACGCAGTACTCCTGACGGTGACGATAACATCACCGGGTCCTCAGCAGAGGCTGCAAATAGTAGCGCTGGGAAGTTTGTCGAGCCTTTCCATTCGGACGGCCCCCTAGTTCTGATGACCGGTCGGCTGAGCCCCCAGAAGGGAGCAGACCTCCTTCTAGACGCGGTCCCCATCGTAACGAAGGCTGTTCCCTCGGCGAAGTTTCTGCTCTTCCTGCTCCCCTCTAACGATCAGGTTCAGATGAAAGCGATCACGGCCGAAGCTTCATTCTATCCCGATAACGTCAGGATAATCTTCGCGAAAAACCGTCCCATCTACATGATGTCCCACAGCGCAGCAGACGCCTTCGCGATGCCTTCGCGGTCCGAGCCTTTCGGGATCAGCGCGCTCGAAGCAATGGCAACCGGAAACCCTGTTGTCGGAAGCGACATAGGAGGGCTCAGAGAGACAGTTGTTGATCTCACAAGTCACAACGAAGCCGGAACAGGAATACTATTCCCTGTCGAGGACACCAAAGCCCTGGCTGATTCTTTGATCAGCCTCCTGCTCGTAATGCAGATCGATGAACGGACGCAACGCGGCGATCTCGACTCGATCGACCTGTCTCGAAGAATGCCGATTAAGCTTGTAGCGGAGATGGTTGGTCGAGATCCTAGGCTAGGTACAACGATCCGGGAGAGCTGCAAGCTTAGAGTGGATCGGAATTTCAGATGGAAAAATGCGGGGCGAATGGCATTGGACAGGTATGAGGCCACCATGAACTTGGCTGCGAGGCCCTCCAGTCTGGCGAGGGGCATTCGTGGATAGCAATGCCAGGGCCGGAATAACTGTGGCAGTGAAACGACTACGGTCCGCCCAAACTGACATCTATGACGGCTCCGACTGCACGGTCAAGTTCTTCTAAGAAAACGTCTTGCTTCGCAGACTGTCCATCACGAACTCGGCGGGTCAACCGAGCGTTTGACGCTGACCGGTTGCCGCGGCCGTCTCGATCGCGTCCAGCATGCGATGGCGCGTGACCGCGTCGTCGAACGTAGGGCAGAAATGCGTTCCCTCTCGATAATCACGGGCGAAACGCGCGTATGCCTGGGCAACGTTCGTGGAAGGGCCTTGCGGCGGCGACCACCAATACTTCTCTGGCACGGGCAGCACCTCGAGCGAGGACTGCGCGCCCTTGCCGCCGCGTACGGTCATTTCGAAGATCTGGGCCTGGCCGCCGGCGGCGGTGAGCTGCAGATCGCCCTCGGTGCCGTTGATCTCCCAGAGCAGGTTCGTGCCGCGCGAAACGCCACCGCGATAGTGGATCGAGAACGTGGCCCCGCCCTCGAGCAGTCCGCTGACCAGCACCTGGTCATCCGCGGTCATGGGCTTGCTTTCGCCCGTCCCCGCGATCGTGAAGGACTTTCGGCGCACTGTCATGGTGGCCGAGAGCTCTCGGACCTCGCCGAGGCAGTGACACAGCGCGTCCGCCGCGTGGCCTAGCGCGATCGAGAGCATCGTTGCCCCGTTTTTCTTGTCGTTGAGGTAGGCGTTGTAGGGCTCCACCGTCGGTCCCCAGCCCATTCCTGAACCGATCAACGTGGTAGAGAGCACCTCCCCGACGTATCCTTGCTTGATCAGGTCACGCACGTAGGCCACCGACGGCGCGGAGCGGGCCTGCAGCCCCGCCACGGCGAGGACGCCCTTCTTCTTCGCCAGCGCGGCCAAGGTCTCCGCCTCTTTCAAGCCGTTGCCCAGCGGCCATTCGCAATAGACCGCCTTCCCCGCGCCGAGCGCTGCCGTCGCAAGCTCCAGATGATACGGCACTTTCACGGTGATGGCGACGACATCCACGTCGGCCCTGTTCACGAGGTCTCGGTGATTGTCGAACGCGACAGGCACACCAAAGAGCCTGCTGGCGGCATCGGCAGATTCGCGTCGGCTGGTGGACAGCGCCGTGATCTCGAAGTCGTGGGAGAGCGACTTCAAAGCAGGGATGTGCGCCACAGCCGCCCATCCGCGATCCGGGTTGGCGCCGATAATGCCGACACGAATCCTCTTGTCTCGATTCTTGCTCGTGGTGGTCATACCTTGTCTTGGAAACTACACCATCGAGGTCCATGACATCATGTAAGGATTATTGAACAAAGAGATTCTCATTGTCCGTGTCGCCGACAAGACAGAATTTGCTGTCTTGAAGAATCGACGGTTTTACAGGCTACGCGCATGAAAGGGAACCCAAATCTCGCGGATTAAGATTCTAATCACAATCTGTCGGAGGAGACCCTACCAGGGTCCCCCCTGTGAGCTCGAAGTCGAAGAACTCGACGAGAGTTTTGCGCTGGCGACGAAATTGATCTCGCTTCCAAGTCATTCCTCGTTTGTAGTCGCCGGAATAACTCTGGCAGTGCTGGCCACCTCTATCATGCTAATGTTGGTAGCTCTTACGCTTCGGGGACAACCATACATGCTGTGGGCGGACTTGGTGTTTGGTTTCGTCGCATCTGGATTACTCTTGCTGGGACTCTATCAGATTAGACGCTCAACGGCTTAATGCACTTGAGTCAAGTCTTCCCATGTATTGTCTAAAACTCGAATTGTTATATCCGCGCTATCGCAGCTTAGAACCGTTCCCTGCGAAGCCTTAGAGCTTTGATTGAAGTCAAACAGGCCACCAAGGTATTCTCCTCCAGGCATGGACCCGCGATAAACTCTGTCAGCTTCGACGTCAAGAACGGCGAAGTTGTTGGTTTTGTCGGCCTCAACGGCGCGGGAAAGACGACGACAATTAGAATCGCGGTCGGAGTCTCGCTACCAACGTCCGGGACGGTGCTAATAGACGGCCACGACATAACCAACGAGAAGGCGGAAGCCTCGAAGAGTATCGGCTGGGTCCCCGAGATTCCCAACTTTGAGCCCAATGCGAAGGCACTAACGTTGATGCGATACTTGGCAGGATTCTATGGCATAGACAGGACAGAAGCGAGAAGCAGATCGAAGGATCTTCTAGCGTCGGTCGGACTCTCGGGCTTCGAGAACCGGAAGATCCGGACATATTCACAGGGCATGAAGAAGCGTTTCTCACTGGCAGTATCGCTCTTGTCTGATCCCCAGAATTTTCTCTTCGACGAGGTGCTTAATGGTCTCGATCCGGAAGGGATCCATTTCTTCCGTGAGCTGATGCGCGGACAGAAGCGCGTGAACAAGGCCATTCTATTATCCTCTCATATCCTGACTGAGATCGAGAACATCGCGGATCGCATAGTGTTCATTCATAGAGGGCGTATTATCAAGACGGTGACCAGAGAAGAGCTCGGAGCCTACGAGGGAGTAAGGGGCATACTCCGAATAATCCTCCAAAATCCCAATGACGACGCGATATCATATCTCAAGACGCTGGGAGGAAACCTACAGGTTCAGGGCAACGAAATAGTCCTCTCAGATTTCCACGGAGACTCATCCCAGGTGAACGCTGAACTCGTCAAGAAGGGGATACCAGTGCGCGAGATCAAATTTGAGAAGACAGGCTTGGAGGAATACTTCTTCGAACTGATCAAGAGTGCAGACGCAGGAAGATGATCATCCGACCATTTCTCTATGATGTCAAGAAGACGATTACAAGCAAGACTGTACTAATCCTTGTCGCAGTAATTCTCATGGTCAGCCTGACTATTATTCCCCTCAGTTCGATCAGAAGCATGGGAGGATTCGGCTTCCGCGAGGCACCAGTCCTTTATTATAGAGACAACGGCGGATATCACTTTCTAGCCTACTCTACTAACAGTTATGGAGACGAGATCAGTGGAGTACTCCTAAACATTACTCTTTCAACGGGCTTCTATCCAACATATCAGCGAGTAGCCTCCCAAACGCAGGTAACGAACTCCGACGGACTAGCATCAATCAACTTCAATCTGTCTCCAGGAAACTATTCTGTGACAGTCGAGGAGACATACTCGGGCGCACATACGTACGTGAGCAGTTACTTTCTTTCAAAGTTACCTGCTGGTAGCGTTCAGTTGGTGGCGACGGCGACGCAGGCAATTTCATTTGTGACCGACAAGGCGAACGCTTCGAAGAGGGACGTTCAGGTCTTCTATGCGGGCCCCTACGGAACCAAACCGTTAGGGTACAAGCTATACTACACGTGGTTTTCCAGTTTTCCTATTCCCCAGAATCTCACGGAGAACCAAATGATGTTTCTTGGAAACCTTACTGATCTTCATCAAATCTTCTATCCTGACTTTCCTTCGGGACTTGACCGGACGACCGTGGTGGTCTTTCAGTTGTTCTATCCAAACACGACCCGAGTAGAAGGCACAGTTATCGAGACATCTTACGATAGTCTAAGGATTCCAAAAGTCCCCATCGAAGTGACCAACGTCGCTGCCAGTTTCTTTTCAGGCCTACTTGGGTTCTTTATACCTCTGATGGCTGTAATCGGGTCTTATTCATCTTACGGGAAGGATCGTCTTACAGGAGTTCTCGAGTCTGTACTCGCCAGACCAGTAACTAGGCTAAGCTTGGGGGTATCGCGATATCTTTCCACGATGATAGCGTTTGTGCTTGCGGTCGCAGCTTCTGTTGGAGTTGTGGATCTCATACTGGACAGTGTTGGGGGATCGTTTCTCTCGCAAAGCTACGTATCGGCGATAATTGCCGGGTTGGTGGTGGAGATTGCAGCGTTTACCGGACTTATCTTTCTCCTCTCACATCTATTCAGGTCGACAGGGACTCTGTTAGGGATTAGCATTGGACTCTTCGTGGTTTTGGATTTCTTCTGGTCCATCATAATATTCCTGTTGACGAGTCTGTTGGGCGGGACGCCCGGGTCTGCTGTCGCTCTGCAGGCGACCTACCTCTCATACTATGCGAACCCTGCGCAATTCATTTCATTAGTAAACGTGTATGTTCTACAGTCATCCTCTGGACTCTCGATTCCTCCGTCTGCTTATGGGATAACACTGCCAGCCATAATTCTCGATGGGCTCCTATGGGCCATCGCTCCGTTCATCATATTCCTAATTCTTGCTGTCAAGCGAGACTAGGCAAACGTTCTTGCCCAAATTATTGATCAAACACACTAGTTCTCGCTTCTGAAGAAGAGGCAGCCCAAAGGAGGGAGGGTGATCGAGATAGAGTCGGTTCTTCCGTGGAATGGATGATGATCCGCCTCGACACCGCCCAAGTTGCCTTGTCCGCTGCCGCCGTATTCTAGAGCGTCACTGTTCAAGACTTCCTTCCACCGTCCGCCCGATGGAACGCCCAATCTGTAATTCTTTCGTGGCTTCGGTGTGAAGTTGCAGACTGAGACGACCGCGTGCTCTGGGTTTCTGGCCCTTCTGGCGAAGCTTACGATGCTTTTCTCCCAGTCTTGAATATCCAGCCACTCGAAGCCCAATCTCTCAAAGTCCAGCTGGTGCATAGCCGGTTCTGTCCGGTAGAACCTGTTGAGGTCTTTGAGCCAGAGCCGGAGCTTTCGGTGCTTGTCATCTTCTAAGAGGTGCCAGTCGAGGCTCTTCTCGAAATCCCACTCGTCCCACTGTCCCAGTTCTCCACCCATGAACAGGAGCTTCTTCCCGGGATGACCGTACATGTAGCCGTAGAGGAGGCGCAGATTCGCAAACTTCTGCCACACATCCCCCGGCATCTTGACGAGAAGCGAACGCTTCCCATACACAACCTCGTCATGCGACAACGGCAGAACAAAGTTCTCGGCGAACGCGTACCAGAGGCTGAAAGTCAACTGGTCATGGTGATGCTTCCGGTAGACCGGGTCCTTGGTCATGTATTCTAGCGTGTCATGCATCCAGCCCATGTTCCACTTCATCCCAAAACCCAGCCCGCCGACGTGTGTAGGCCGTGAGACCATCGGCCAAGCGGTCGACTCCTCAGCGATCATCTGCACATCATGGTGCGCACGATAGACCGCCTCGTTTAGCTCTCGGATGAAAGAGATAGCCTCCAGGTTCTCCCTCCCTCCGTACTTGTTCGGGACCCATTCTCCTTTCTTGCGCGAGTAGTCGAGATAGATCATCGAGGCAACAGCATCGACCCTCAGCCCATCCGCATGATACTTATCCAACCAGAAGAGCGCACTGCTCATCAGAAAAGAGCGGACCTCGTTTTTTCCAAAGTCGAAGATGTAGCTGTTCCAGTCAGGATGGTAGCCCTTCCTCGGATCTGCATACTCGTAGAGATGCGTTCTATCATAGTCGGCAAGCCCGTAGGCGTCTGACGGGAAGTGGCTAGGAACCCAGTCTAGGATGACTCCGAATCCTCGTTTGTGAAGCTCGTTCACGAGGTGAATGAAGTCTTCAGGCAGTCCGAACCTGCTCGTGGGGGAGAAGTAGCCGAGCGTCTGATAGCCCCACGAGCGGCTGTAAGGATGCTCCATAATCGGCAGGAACTCGACGTGCGTGAACCCCGTCTCTCCCAGATGATCTGGGAGGTCAGCCGCAGTCTCTCGATACGTCATCCATCGATTATTGTCTTCAGGGGCCCTCTTCCAAGAGCCGAGATGCATCTCGTAGATAGACCATGGCGAGTCGAGCGAGTTTTTTCCGGAACGGTTTCTCATCCATTCCTCATCGTCCCAGGAAGGTTTCAGATCCCAGACAATTGAAGCTGTTCTGGGCGGAAGCTCCCAGTAGAGCGCAAACGGATCGCCCTTGTCCATAGAGCGTCCGCGATGTGACCGAGACTCGATATGATACTTGTAGAGCGTGCCTCTTGATACTTCTGGGATAAAGCCTTCCCAGATTCCAGAGCCATCGCCTCTGAGCCTTAGCGGATGACTGCCGAACCGCCACTGGTTGAAGTCGCCGATCACGGCGACGTGCTTAGCGTTCGGAGCCCAGACTGCGAAATGGGTTCCCTCCCGTCCATCAACCGATGTCGGATGTGATCCCAGTTTGTCGTAGAGCTGCTGATGTTTTCCCTCCTTGAAAAGATAGATGTCGTAGGAGGTTAGAAGTTCGTGTTCGACGACTGAGTCCATGGTCAGAGGATCATTGTTAGACTAGTGTTTTTCGATGGCTAAGCCTTACGATTCAGCACGAACAGTCGCCGTTGTTCTCTGACCTACGGTAGCCTGGAAGTCTATGCCTTCCCATTTGTTCGCCGTGGGCCAGAAGAAGGTGAAGACCATTTTTGAATCTGGAGAAAGTCTGTTCGTTGGCAGGTCGACGTAGTGGACTCCTAGTCCAGTGTCGATCGTCTTCGAGTCGTTTGTAGTCTGCCAATCGTCAGGGGTCCAGTGAACCATCGCTGGTGCAAGTACCTCGATTCTGAGATTCTTTCCCTCTGGCACTGTTCGGCTCTTCTGGTTGAACCTCCAAGAGACGAGTTTCGACGTCGTCTTGTTTTTCTGGTAACGCTCCACAGTCTGTGTTGGCATGTCAAAGACTGTCCGCTCGTGTATGGACCTGGCGAGCTTGATGTATTCCGCGTGTGCCCAGACGAGAGGCATCGCCGACCCTGAAGGACGTCCGTTGCGCAGCCCTCGCTCGGGAATGTCCTCGCTATCCCAGATCTGCTCGGGAATTAGACCGCCAGGACTCGCCTGCGCTTCCATTGTATGGAGGAGCCGTTCAGCTTCTTCGAGATCTCCCCGTGCCACCTCGTAGTGGCCTCTTTCACCCGCTAGCAAGGGCCATCCCCGCCCCACGCCGTTGCCGTCGAAGGGAGAGCCGTCATCATGCTCTCCATAGCCGTCAAGGCTGTATCTATGCCAGACCGGACCCGTCTTCGTCTCTTTCCGCAGGGTCGCATCGATGACCTTGACAGTGTCCAGAATCTTCGGATCTTCAGGTGATCGTAGTCCGTACCTGACCAGGGCGAGTGCATCCACACTTACAATCTGCTCTCCCCGCAGGACATTCTGTCCGAGAGGCCGGTTCTTTATCGCGACAAACGCCGACGCAGGCATGTCGGATCCAGACCCGTTTGCGGGAGAGATTCTGACATAATAGCCCTTGACTCCCACTTTCTCTGCGAGATCGGTGCCAGAAACGTAGGTCCAGCGTTCGACATTCTCGTTCCAAATATCTGCCGTCTCTCTGAGATAGTTCGCTAACCCAAAGTCGCCCTTCTCCTCGGCAAATTCTGCCGCAGCGAGTAACGCTGCTATCTCAGCAGCCAGTGTGAAGGGCGAGTAGCCGCCGTCCTCCTCCCACCTGTCTTGTTGAGTAACCGGTCCGTTCCGGGCCAGATATGCCGCCGCCCGCCGTACCATCGGCCAAGCGTCGAATCCAGTCAAGGCATCGAGCCGCTTCAGGTGGTCAGCTACCAATATCGGGAAGGCTGTCTCATCCATCTGGACGCCTCCCCAGTAGGGAGAACCGTCGAGCCACATGTTCTGGAGCCAGTGTCCATCCTCCTCCTGGGTCGACATCAGATACAGAAGGGTCTCCTTTGCATGCGCAACATCTCCTGAGGCGATGAGCCCGCCAGCGGCATGGGCAAGGTCTCGCGGCCAGATCAGATGGTATCCGCCGAGATCGTCGTCGCCCTTGCTGAATCCCCATGGTATCGAGAGGCTGGCGATCACAGCTCCAGGATAGGATTTCTCCTCATGAGTCCTGAGAACAGTGTTACTGACTCGATAGAGGTCGAAGCCGGACTCGTATTTTGTGTCAAGGTTGACGGTCTTGGAGTATGATTCCAGCCAGGCCCCGACGAATGCCTGCTGTACACTGTCGAAGTCTTTGAGCAGGGCGTTTCTCGCCTGTTGTCCCGCCTCTTCCGGTGTACGTCCAAAGGCGAGAGCGGTCACAGACTCGCCATCACCAGCCAATAAATCAAGTTCGGCGGTTAGCGCGATATTCCCGTCGGGGGCACTAGTGTAAGTCCATGTCATCTTCTTGTTAGCGTTGATATCCTGCCATCCATCGCTGAATCCGACATATCCACAACTCATTCTTTTGAAAGGCGTAGACGAAGCAAACGCGAGAGCTGTACCTTCCCTCCGGGCGAACAGCATCGGGACACCCTTGTAGCTGCCAACCCATCCATCGTTTCCGTATCCTCGGTTAGCGATGTGCGGTGCGAGCAGAGCGTAGACGCCATACTCTTCGAGTTTACCTTTGACGGGGTCGAAGTGTACTTTCTGGAGGAGAACGTCTCGTTCTGGGTCCGTGATGACAGTCTTGGTCAACCGGTAATGACCCTTCTTGCATGAGTTGACGAGCTTGTACGCGGGGACTCCCTGCTCCAATGCAGAGATGCGCCTGATAGTGTCCCGCTTCTCCTCCGAGAAGTACTGGTCCCCGTCCGCGACCAGGAATTCCATGTCGCGCGTGTTAGCCTGGTCGATTCTCGGGTAGTAGACCTCGTTCAGGATTCCATGGGAAATCGTGAACCAGACCCTGCTTTGGTAGCTCGCGGAGGTCCCGACACCCTCCTTGGCACTGGAGGTCCATCTAGGTTGGATACCAGGCCAACCCGGAGCCACACCACCGTCTGATGGGTTCATTCGAACAAATGTTGGCGGTGCTCTGCTTCAAGCTTTGGGTTCTCAATAATATCAGCATCCGCACGCTCACTCAACTGACTATTTGATGCACGCTCGGAAAAGGCGTAATTAAGTGCCCAGATAATTATTGCTTAGAGTAATGTCAGCCTCTGCCGGATTTGAGCCTAGAAACTTGTAGCTCGATCTGGAGGATTTTGCAGATTGATCGACGGACTTTCGCTCAAGGCTATCATCTTCGACATGGACGGGACGCTAGTCAGCAGCCTGTCCACCATCATGCACTGCGAAAACGAAATCTCTCTGAAATACAAGAACCAACCTTTGACACTTGAGGATGTCATTGCCAATTTTGGACCACCCGCACGGACAATCATCACAAACATAACCGCCAGTCTCTCAAAGGAACTACAGACTCGAGCAGTATCCGACTATTACGAATGCTATAGCAAGGTTGCCCCAAGCAAAGTGTTAGTTTTTCCAGGTGTGATCCCGCTCTTGAAGAGAATCCGATCGTCAGGCAGACACTTGGCTCTCGTGACGGGAGTGGAGAAGATCATGATGCAGTACACGCTCGATCCTTTCGACTTGTCCAGATTCTTCGAAGCCCGCGTCACAGCGGACGATGTCCGAAGCGGCAAGCCGGACCCTGAAGGAATCATCCTGGCTCTGAAACAGGTCAAAGTTGAGGCCAAGGAGTCCATGTACATCGGCGACTCTCCTGTCGACATTCTTGCGGGAAAGCGAGCTGGAGTTTGGACCGGTGCTGCATTGTGGAGTCCCGAGAACCGAGGAAACCCTACTACCGAAAATCCCGACCGTGAATTTCGAAGCCTCCAACAACTGTCGGATTTTCTCTTTCCCAAGAGCAGGCGAGATCAAGAACCATACTTCGGCTCGGATCTACCGCCCACCCGCGACCCTCAATCCAAGAATCCTAGGGTCAAGGTTCATACCGAAAAGTCAAATGATGGGCGCTAGGGTTGAATTTGCAAATTGAAGATCACGGGGATCGAAGTCTACCAGCTCGGCGAACAAGCGTCGCCCGGGAGCGCGACTTGGGCTGGAAACTCAATACTCCTTAAACTAACAACCTCCGACGGCACCGTCGGCTACGGGGAGGCCGTTCCAACACTCCGGGCCCAGCCCGTAATACAATCCCTCCACGAGGTAGCCCGGGTCTACAAGGGACGAGACCCGCTCGATATGGAGCTGAACATTCACGAGTGGCACAAGCACGACTTCTACCTCCCAGTCTCGTTCGAGTCAACCACCGCCCTCAGCGCCTTCGACATCGCCTGCTGGGACATCGCTGGCAAGCACTTCGGGGCTCCAATACACCAGCTCATTGGGGGCACGTACCGAAACAGGGTTCGCGTCTACGCCAACGGCTGGTACGACAAGTGCGTCACGCCAGAACAGTTCGGAACGCGGGCCAAGAAATTCTCCGGCATGGGATATACCGCGTTGAAGTTTGATCCGTTTGGATCTCACTACGACAGTATCGACAGAAACGGAATCGAGCGGGCCTATGAGAGAGTAAAGGCCGTACGGGACGCGACGAATGGCCGGGTTGACCTCCTCATAGAGCATCATGGAAGGTTCGATCCTAATTCGGCCATAGCGATCGCACATAGATTGCGGGAATTCGATCCATTATTCATGGAGGAACCAGTCCATCCTGACAACCTTGAAGGGCTCCGGAAATACAGAGAAGCTACTGACGTGAGAATAGCCGTAGGGGAGCGAATCCTCACCAAGGAACAAGCCGCCTATATCATCTCAAACAATCTAGCCGACTACATGCAAGCTGATATCACAAACATCGGTGGCGTAACGGTCGCTCGGAAAGTCGCCGCGATCGCGGAGGCCTACGGCGTGGAGATGGCATTCCACAACGCCTTCGGACCCGTTCAGAACGCTGTGACTATACAAGTGGACGCGGCGCTTCCGAACTTTCTGATCCAAGAATCATTCTACGACTGTTTTCCAGACTGGAAGAGGCGACTGGTGAAGGACCAGTCGAAGATCGAAGACGGATACACGACGGTCCCGACACGGCCAGGTCTCGGGGTCGAAGTTGACGAGAAGGTGCTCGAAGACCATCGAGCGGAGGGACAGGAATACTTCAACCCGGACGAACCCGTCTGGGTGGTCAAGGACACATGGAAAGACTAGCACAAGACTTCTATGTCTTCGTTAAGTTCTAGCCAGTTGACATATGGCCATTCTACTTATCCGTGACCGGCGATGATTCGAGTCCACGCCCGACTGTCTTCTGGCCGACGCCTCGACAAGCTCCAAGATGACGTTCTCGGTGCAATGGACGAAGCTCTCCAGACCGCCAATCCCGCCAGCATCATACGTAGACATGTGCGACTCGACCATGACACACTCCGCGTCGACAAACTCAGCTTTCCTCTCAAGCGGGATCAGCGCCTCTTCGTCTTCGGTGCAGGGAAGGCAAGCGGCTACATGGCCGAGGAGATTGAGCGGATTCTTGGGGAGAGAATCGATGACGGATTCGTAATCATCCCGGACTATCTCCGACCTCGTCCGCGTGGTCATAGGATTCGATATCATCTTGGTACTCATCCCATCCCCTCTCGGAAGAATACGGATGGGGCCGCACAGATCCTGCGACTGGTGAAGAATTCGACAGCGAACGACCTAATCGTCGTTATCCTGTCAGGCGGAGCCTCAGCGCTCATGGACTATCCACTGGAAGGAATAAGTCTGGAAGACGAGCGGAAGACAACCTCGTTGCTCCTCAGATCTGGAACAAACATCCACGAGATCAACACAGTTCGGAGACACATTTCGCGGGTGAAAGGAGGACGACTGGCAGAGGCAGCCCATGGTGCACGGGTCCTAACGCTCATCATCTCTGATGTTGTAGGAGACCAGATCGACACGATAGGCTCGGGGCCGACAGCCCCCGACCCAACAACTTATAGTGATGCGAAGCAGGTCCTTGAAAAATACAGTCTCTGGATGAGAATTCCGTCTCACGTAAGAAAAACAATAATGACGGGAATCAACGGGGTTCTAGCGGAAACGCCCAAACAAGGGGACAGAGCGTTCAGATACGTCAACAACGTTATCGTGGGATGCAACAGAGAAAGCTGCCGCGCAGCAGCGTCCTATCTGAACAAGGAGGGCTACCATTCACAGGTTTTGTCAACTCGCATCGTGGGGGAGGCTCGCGAGGCAGGTCGAATATTGGGATCAGTCGCTACCGACATTCATGACAACGGATTACCGATTTCGCCACCAGCCGCGCTGACATCAGGGGGAGAGACTACCGTGACCGTGAAGGGCAATGGCAAAGGTGGAAGAAACCAAGAGTTGGCCTTGGCGGCGGCTGCCTCGATTGCTGGCTACGAGCGCATAGTAGTCGGTTCTATAGCTACGGACGGGGTCGACGGTCCGACCGACGCGGCGGGTGCCATTGCCGATGGAACAACGGTCAAGCGTGGCAAAAGGTTTGGAATGGACGCGGAGGATTATATCCGGAAGAATGACTCGTACAACTATTTCCGGAGACTCGGAGATCTGATCATGACCGGTCCAACCGGAACGAATGTGAACGACATCATGATCATTGTGGCAAAATAGGCAAGCCCACGATGGATCGTTCGTTACTGTTCCCTGTCTCTGACAATTCGTATGGACGAGGGGTCAGGCTAACCTTTGTAGGGAAAGAGGTAGGATAGACTGGGTTTATCGTTCCAGTCCACATAGCACGTCTTCAGCTGTGTATAACATTCCAGCCCATACCTTGAGCCCTCGGCGCCAAGTCCGGACTGTCGATATCCAGTGTGAGCCCCCTGCAACTGTTCCGGCCCGACCTGGTTGATGTAGGACTCGCCAAACTTGATCTGGTTCATAGCCTTCAAGACCCGAGTACTATCCTTCGTGAACACGTACGAAGCCAGCCCGTACTTTGAGTCGTTGGCGTACTCGATGGCTTTGTCGAAACTGTCAACCTCGAGGATCGGCACGACGGGACCGAAGATTTCGTCTTGGACAAGGGGCGACTTCTGTTTGACATCCTCTATGATTGTCGGTTCGAAGAACCAGCCCTCATCTGGCGATTGCGGTCTGTCGCCGCCGATGATTATCTTGTCTCCTTCCTGTCTCGCCTTCCGAACGAAGCTCATGCTTGTCTCTCTCTCCTCCTTGCTGACCATCGGCCCAAGGTCTGTGTCAGACTCGAGGGGATTGCCGATTTTCAAATCCTTGGCCATGCGGACGAATGCAGGAACAAACTTGTCCTTGATCTTCTCGTCCACGTACATTCGTTCCGAGCAGATGCAAGTCTGGCCACAATTCCAGAACCGGGCCCAGATGGCACACTTCACCGCCCAGGCAATATCCGCATCGTGCCAGACGATGAACGGTGCCTTGCCACCCAGCTCAAGGACGAGCTTGGGAAGATGATTCGAAGCATGTTGCATGATTGTTCGCCCAGCGTCAGTACTGCCGGTCATCGTAACCAGACCGGTGATCCTGTTTGTTACCAGCTCATCGCCAACATCTGACCCACTACCTGTCACGACATTTACCACGCCCTCCGGGAAGCCCGCCTCTCCCATCAGCCGCACCATCTCGAGCGTGCTTAGGGGAGTGTTGCTAGAGGGCTTCGTCACAACGGTATTCCCGGTGATCAAAGCCGGAGCAAGCTTCCTCGCGACGGTGGCAGAAGGAAAGTTCCAAGGAGTTATCGATGCGACCACCCCGATCGGCAACTTCAATATCATGATCGACTGTCGAGGGTTCTCGCTGGGCAGAAGATCGCCCTCGATCCTCCGCGCAAACTCGGCGTAATAGTCGAAGTTCGACGCTGCTCCGTCTATCTCTCCCCTCGCCTCGAACAACGGTTTTCCCTGCTCAGAGGTCAGGATTCTCGCAAGCCGCTCCTTGTCTCTCCGTATCAGCTGCGCAGTCTGGTGGAGGAAGGAGGCGCGCCGGACCGGTGCAAGGTCTTCCCATTCGGGCTGAGCCTCCTCCGCCGCCTCAAGCGCGGACTTTGTCTGTTCCCGACTCGCCTTCGGAACGGATGCGATCACCTTCTCAGTGGCCGGGTTGACGATATTGATTTTCTCTTCGCTTTCCGAGTCAACCCAATCACCGTTGATGAACATCTGGTACCGGTTCCCTGACACCTGCGCAGGTTTCGCTCGAGCCATCGTATCTCACGTTCCCAGTTTCAACATTCCAGCCTCTCTAAGAAACCCTGCGACGTGCTCCTTCTCCCCTATTGTAAGGGACTGAAGGGGCTTCTTGACGCTGCCAACCGGCATTCCAATTAGTCTCATAGCTTCCTTCAAGCCTGCAGGGAATCTTCCTATTCCTATGGCCTCTATCACGGGGAGGAGTCTCATCTGAGCTTGACGCGCGGCCTCAAGGTCGCCGCTTTTGAATTCGTCGAATACGGAGCTCGCGAGTCTTGGTGCCACGTTGGCAACTCCTATCACTCCACCGTTCCCTCCAAACTCGAGGCTCGTGAAAGCCATCGCGTCGGAGCCTGTAAGGATCGAGATCCGATCGCCAGCAGCTTTGATGAATCTGAGGAGGTTCAGCAGATTGTACTCGGTATATTTCATTCCCACGATCACCTGCTTCTCGGCCAGCAGTTGAATAACTCTGGGTGGCACGTACAGGTGTGTCCATTCGGGAATGTTATAGACAAAGAGAGGCAGATCGCTCTTGCTTGCAATTGTTTCGAAATGGTCAACCAGTTCTTCCTCGCCTGTGGTGTAGTAGTACGGCGGCGTGCTTACTACCGCATCCGCCCCTGAATCCTTAGCGTCTTTTGCATGCGCGACCACATTGGCGAGACTGGTGTCGGAGACTCCCGCCAGTACCGGGACCCGGCCGTTAGTCTGGTCAACCACTGTCCGGATAACAGTCCTTCTCTCCTCGTCGTTCAGTAACGCAAACTCGCCAGAGGTTCCGAGTGGGAAGAGCGCATCTATTCCTCCATCTATTAGAAAATCCACGAGAATCCTCGTTCTCTTCTCGTCGATATGTCCGTCGGGTGCGAGAGCGGTTGCCATCGGCGCCACTATTCCCTCAAGTTTCTTCATGAACAGACAAACCGGCGACTAGATGATGGACTTTTAAGATTACCAGAAAACTGTCCGGTCGCTCTTCAGCCTCCCACCCCGCTCAACCAATGGGTACTGCGACGACTCTCGCAGGCGCTCCGTCCCCAGCCTCCAGCTTGATGGGCAGGCATACCATCAAGATCCTCTTTCCGAGAAACTGTTTGAGGGCGTTGCTTAGGGATTCTATAATGAAGATTCCGTTGCCCAATAGGGTCTTGTGGGCTATCGGTTCCGGGGCGTTGAATTTCTCGACGCTGAGAAAGTCGATCCCAACAGCACGGACCTTCTTTGAAACGAGATACTCTGCCGCGTCTTGAGTGAGATAAGTGTAGTTGTGGTTGATGGAATTATCGCCCCAACGTTCGCTGCACCCCGTGTAGCAGACTACGATGTCGTCTTGCTGAATCTTCCCTTCGAGCTTGGGGAGAAGGTCGCGGGACATGATCCCGCTGCCTATCGGTGTCCGAGATAGGTCGACCACGTAGGCCTCTCCGATCAGCCGGTCGACTGGGATCTGGTCGATTCCTGTTCCGCCTTGGATGAAGTGCCGGGGTGCATCAAGATGGGTCCCGGTGTGGGACCCCATTACTATCTTGGTGATGTTGACACCCTCCTTCTCTAGGGTGGCATAGCTCTTGAACGAGGGCGACGGGTCCCCAGGGTAGACAGGCATTCCATTGTGTAGACGGTGGGTCAGGTCAGCGGCTTGCTGGAAGAGATACAACGTGATACGGTTTTGACGGTTAGTGGGGGATACTAGAATGTTGTCATTATCGATTCTTCCTCCTAGACCTAGATTATCATTCGTTCGCAGATGTGATCACTCGCAACAGGAGAACATTCCGATTCTAAAGTGACCTCCCGAGGCGCGCTTCGGTTACAACGTGCCTAATTCTTCCCATAGCGTTGCATCTCACGTTCCATTCGGTGCCATCGACAATGAGCGAGTTAGGAATCGAGAAAGTGGTCGTTGAGCTGAACGGGTTCAGACAGCGAACCGCGATGATCAAAGAAGAGATGTCCAAGGTTAGCAGAGCGCTCAACGAGCGGGCGCAACAGCTGAACGATCTCGTGAATAAGAGCCTGAGCCAGCTCAGATACCAGCTTGGAGGGACCACTCTATCCGGATTCTTGGCCTTGCAGGGCCGGTACCAGTCGGGCGAGATGACAGATCAGGATTATAACGCGCAGAAGGACTATTACAAGGGCGAGATGGCGAATATGATCCGCAAGCTCGACGAGTCGAAGAAGCTGATGATGATCATGGCCCAGCTTGACTCGAGGCCGCCGGGAGCAGCGCCGATGCCTCCGGGCCAACAGCGACCTCAACAGTCTCAGCAATAATCCTACAATATTCAGCGTCACGGTCTCAGCGTTCCGCTAGATCCTACGGGCCTTCAGCCAGTAGTATTCGAAGTATCTCTCCATAACACCGGCATACTCCTCGTCTGATAATCTGAAGGCAATTCGAGATCCTGCTTCCGATGGCATCTCTAGATTCCAGAGATAGGTAACGATCGAGTCTCTGCCATCAACAGAGCAGACGTTCACCGGCCGAGGAGATTCCTCGCTTGACTCGGTGATGATTCCAACCTCCGCTTGCTCGGAGAGTGCTGTTAGGCTCTTCTGATCAACGAATCGGGGGTGGACGAATGAGATGATCTTTACCGAGACGCCCCGTTCGCGAGCGGCCTTGACTGGTGCCCGGAGATCTTCTACGTCTTGGGGAATTACTGTCGCTAGTTGGAGATACGCCCGTGTCTTGGCGGTGCTGATGAGCTCGCTCTGCTTGTCTGCGATCTTGTCTCCTCCATGGATTACCCAGAGACTGATGTGCTTGACCACCTCCCGGCGCTCGTAGATGGCCTGTAGGTCTCGGCGCATGAGGTTGGTGAATGCTTCCATCTCTGACTGTTTCTGTTCCAATTCGAGCTCTGCCACAGATCGGGGAGGGTTTGACTCGTAGATCACGGGGCGACCGGGTCTCGCCCTGATCCACTTCCTCTTCTCTAATCCTTCGAGTGTTCCGTAGACCCGGGCATAGGGAATCTTTACGCTCTCGCTGATCTCGTATGGTGTTGCCGGTCCGTCGAAGATCAGCTTGAGGTAGGTCTTGATCTCATACTCTGTCAATCCGTGGTCTTTCAGTATCCGGTGTAGGTTTTCGTCTATTCGCGACAATTTTCTCGGGTTGACCTACCTTTTTGCATAAATACAGTAGGGGGATTAGACGTTTTTCCTTAAAATAGGTAACGTACATGCGGGAGTCAAATTGACACCGCTATGTACATAGCTATCCCGGCCCAGCCGGCTTACAGGCTGTTAATAGATGCGAGGACGTCTAAATCGTCGATTTCCATAACGAAGGGGCGTGCCCGTTCTTCGATGGGCTTACGAAGTCTTCGAGTTTCGGGGTAGTTTCGTCCCACAGTTCTTGCAGAAGAGAGCGTCAGCGGGATTGACAGTCTTGCAGCTCACACATGTTCTGAGCGTGGTCTGCAGAGTCTCCTCCTGAGTCGAGGTCAGTGTGCGATGTGCGAACCTCGATCCTGTTCCTCCCAGGAAACCCCAGACCGGGACCGCGAGGGCGAGGAATAGGACCGTGTCGCCTCCAACATTGACCGGCAGTTTCAGAGCGCTTATGATCACGAAGACGAGGCCGGCGACGACTCCAACAATTATTCCGTTTCCGACCGCATGATCAGGATCGGCGAATCCTGCGAGCGCTCCTGACAGGGCGGGGATCGTCACGAAGATTACGAGATCTGTCAGGCTGAAGGCCGGTAATGAGTCGGTAGTAGAGGCGAAGACATCTAGCAAGACTCCTACCAAGACTCCAACCAGAATGGAGAGTTCGCGATGCTGGAGTCGAGTATACGACATCGGACCTGTTGACCGGTTTCTGGTCCATCTCAGAGTTCTTATCGGTTCTCGTATCAATTCTCGGAAATCCGGTAAACTGAGGCTGTAGAGATGCAGCCGGTTCTATCCATTTATCGAAAAATCAGGTAAAAGACGCGTCTTCAGTTTGCTTTCTGAAGCTCTCTGAAGCTGTCCTCAGCCGCGCTCAGAATCAACTCGACATCATCGCTGGCATGCGCGGTCGTAATCATCATCCGCTCTGTTCCGTCAGGGTGAATGTAGACTCCTCTTCGAAGCATTAGATTCCGAAACTCTCGGAACTTGTCGAAATCGCTCTGGAGAGTGTGGCGATAGTTCAGAATCTTCTTGGCCTCAGTGAAATAGAGCTGGAACATTGGGCCGATCCCCTGAACAATACCGCTCTCATCGTGTCGAGCCATAAGGTCTCGCAGACCCTCCATTATCTCCGCTCCGGTGAGATGCATGTGTTTGAACGCGGCTCCATCATCTCTCATCAGCTCGTCGAGAGTCGCATTAGCGGCGGCGAGGCACATCGAATTACCATTGTAGGTTCCACCGTAGCCGATCTTGCCGGGTCCGATCATCCCCATCACGTCTTGACGGCCTGCAACGGCGGCTATCGGGGTCCCGCCTCCCAAGGCTTTTGCGTAGCATGCGATGTCAGGTTTGACTCCGTAGAATTCTTGGGCTCCGCCTGGTGCGATCCGGAATCCTGTGAGTACCTCGTCGAAGATGAGGAGAACGTCGTATTTGTCTGCGAGCTCGCGAACCGATTTGAGGTATTCTTCCTTCGGAGGAATTATTCCGGCGCTGCCCATCACGGGCTCGGTGATTATTGCTGCGAGGTCGTTCGCGTTCCGTTTCAAGACTCTCTCAAGCGAGACGGGATCATTCCATTGTGCGACAACAACGGTTCGAGATATTCCGTCCGGTATTCCTGGATAGTACGGCAGTTTGGAGGGCGCCTGCTCGAGACCGGCGACGATCGAGGGCGACTCGACGCTGAACAGGACATAGTCGTGGTGACCATGATAATGTCCTTCGAATTTGAGGATCTTGTCGCGACCAGTGAAGGCTCGTGCGATGCGAATTGCCTCCATTGTCGCCTCCGTGCCCGTGTTGGCGAAGCTGACCATCTCCGCACACGGCACAGCGGACTGGATCTTCTTGGCTACCTCCAGTTCCAGCTCGGTAGTGGTGCCAAGCATCGTCCCGTTCTGCAGTTGCCGGTTTATCGCTTGGAGGACCGCCGGATGCGAGTGGCCGAGGATGATCGCGCCGTAGCTTGACAAGAGGTCGACGTATTCGTTATCGTCCACGTCCCAGACCTTGGATCCCTTGCCCTTCTCGAAGAGGATTGGAAAGGGATCATGGGCGTAGACCCGGATATTGGATGAGGCGCCCGCGGGGAGGTGCTTCTTCGCCTCATCGTAGAGCGCGAAGGATCTCGAGAATTGCGATACGAGCCGAGCAGGCTGTCTAGGAGTTCGCCTTTCAGTCTCAGCTCTGGCTTGGCTGATGGCCGATTCCGCTTCGATCTGTGTGAACAACCATCATCCCAGCCTTTGCGAGTGATCACGTCTTAGGCGCTATAAAAGGCTGTATTTTTTCGGTGATTTTGTTATGGTTTCGAACTTTTTATTCGTGCGAAATCATTCCGAGAGGCTTGACAACCATCGTCTGACCAAGGATTCGATTCCATTATGGTCTTGGAAGCTGCCTAAAACGCCAGAATCCAAAGGACTCGTCTGAAAAAGCTGGGTTTCGGCTCTAACAGGTTGGTTCTGACCGGACTCTCGCCTCGGCTTATATTGAGCGTCAGGGCACCGAGTCAATTTCTAAGAGTATTGATCCAGTCATCAAAACCATCTTCATTGGGAGCACACTAGGAAACGGAGGGCTCGCCTCAATAATCGTCGACATAACGCTCTAGCGGCAATTATGTGGAGGCCAGAACCCTTGGCGCAGAATGCAAGAAATTAGTGCCATCCCCAGGGTCTCCCCTCATTGGAATAATGCCTGAAAGTCATTTTTACAAGACCAGTCCACTAGATTCCAGGTATCA
>VBBG01000151.1 GCA_005882905.1 Candidatus Bathyarchaeota archaeon
ACTAAACAACAAAGGTGGAACAGGCAAGACAACTACAGCAGTCAACCTCGCAGCCGCGACAGCTCTCGAAGGGAAGAAGGTCCTCCTCATCGACCTGGACCCTCAAGGAAACGCGACGACAGGAGTAGGGTTCGAGAAAGCAACCCTCGGCAGCACCATCTACAACGTCCTCGCCCAGACCCGGAAGATCCAAGAGACAATCCTGGGCACGAAGTTCGACAACCTCTCGCTCCTCCCAAGCAACCTCGACCTTGCAAGCGCAGAGGTCGAACTCTCAAGCACGCCAGGCCGCGAGTACATCCTCAGAGAAGCATTAGCACCAATCAAGCAAGACTACGACAACATCATCATCGACTGCCCCCCGAACATCGGACTGCTCACACTCAACGCGCTAGTAACCTCGGACTTAGTACTGATACCAGTCCAGTGCGAGTTCTATCCCATGGAAGGACTACCAACACTCGTCAAAGTAATGGACCTGGTCAAGTCTCGACTGAAGGCACAGTTCGACTTCCGTATCGTCCTGACTATGTACGATGCTAGAACAGCACTCTCACGGCGAGTCCAGTCTCAAGTCTGGAACAATTTCGGCGAGAGAGCACTCAAGACGGTAATTCCAAGATCAGTCCGCATGGCAGAAGCACCCAGCAAAGGACTTCCAGGCGTCATATACAGACCAAAGAACCCGGCGTCAGAACGTTACAAAGCACTCACGAAAGAACTGTTCAGAGTCGCACTAGTAGCAGAAGCCTAGATCAGCCTACTCCAACGTCCCCCCATTCCCGCATCTTTTTCACATTATTTTCTGAAAGCCGCCCTCTGAGAACCAGAGGAAAACCGATCCTGGATTATGTGAGATTCATGACGCTAGCTTAGTCAGGACAGTTTCAGCTAAGAAGCTCTCCATCAGATCCTTCGCCAATTTCTGGTATTCTTGGGAGGCTTTGTTCTTTGGACTGAAGATTATTCCGGGCTGGCCATGGCTCGGCGCCTCAGCCATGCGAATCGACCGTGGGATGACGTTCTTCAGCACGTGGTCACCAAACTTCTCTCTCATTTCTCGCTGAATCCTCTTGGAGAGACCCATCCTCCCGTCGTACATGGTCAGTAGCACAATGAAGTCGAACTCCGTCTTCGCGCGAGATTTCACCATTCGTATGAACTTGAGAAGTGTCGGGAATCCGTCCATCGAATAGTACTCGGCCTGAACTGGGACCATGAGAAGATCGGATGCAACTATGGCGTTGACCGTGAGTATGCCAATGTTTGGGGGACAGTCGAGCAGAATCACATCGTACTTGCGCTTCGGGCCTGAGAGGGCTTCTCGTAGAACGAACTCTCGGCCTCTGACCGAGGAGAGTTCTACCTCCGCCCCAGCAAGGTCCAGATTGCTTGGAACGAGACTCAGATTCTCGAACTTAGTGTCGAGCACTACACTCTCCATCTTCCTAGACTGGGCTAGGACGTCGTAGACTGTGTAGAGGAGCTTGGCCTTGTCGAAACCGAAACTGACAGTTGCACTCCCTTGCGGATCCAAGTCGACTAGCAGGACCCGCCTTCCCGATTGAGCCAGAGCAGTTCCAAGGTTGACGGCGGTTGTGGTCTTTCCAGTCCCGCCTTTGTTGTTGGCGATGCTGACTATCATGAGTGGGACGTGTGATGTCCTCGCAACCGACTTTCTGATTCATGGGCAAGAGCGTCGACAACAATTGGTATCTTCAGGGCGGAGTTAGCACGAAGATGCTAGTAGGAGGGCAACTTTCTCGCAGATCAAAACAGTTGCCTATTAGGCAGGAGCCTCGAGGCGACGCTGACCCACTTTTGAATACTCAAGGCTGGATGGGTCTGCTGTTATATTGGGGGGCCACGTTCGGATCAATTCGTCTGTTGGTTGCGAGGCTCTTTCGACAGATCCCCGGCC
>VBBG01000152.1 GCA_005882905.1 Candidatus Bathyarchaeota archaeon
CGCAGGAGATCATCAAGCTTCTACGCAGCCTGAACCAGCAGTATGGGTTGACCCTGGTCTTGGTCAGTCATGATACTCAGATCGCTCAGCAGACAGACAGAATTATTCGCATGCGGAACGGCCAGATCGAAAGCGAAGTCAAACCGACGATAACCGCTAGTTAGCTTGGAGAGGCTGTGCGTCTGAGCGCGTCTCGTTCGAGATCCATCCTCGTGGGTCTGACGGTTCTTGTTCTGATCATCGCGCTCGGAGAACTTCTAGCCCTCTTTCTAGATTATCAGAACAACATCTACCTGCGACAATACGTCTCGAACAACAGCTCACTACTCTACGAGCAGATAATTGGCCTTGTCCTTGTCGCCTCAGGCTGCGCCTTCCTCGCCCACAAGGCTTCGACTGCGAAGCCCACGGCAAGGTTGGGGCGTCATCCTCTGGGTCACGCTCTTCGGCCCGCTCTCCGGCGGCTCATTGACAAGTCTCGAGGCCTACGGTGTCGGAGTCCTCCTCCTCATCACGCTCGGAATGATGGCGAGAGACAGAATCACGCTCAAGATGAGCCTCAGAAACTTCACTCGCAGAAAGATCAACATGGCGATTGTTATCGCAGGACTCATGATCGGCACAGCAATGATATCAGGCTCCCTCGTGACGGGAGACACTCTTAGCAACCTGTTCACCCGTGGCGCCTACAATGGTTACGGCTACGCCGACGAGGTCGTCTACACGCAGAGCGCCACGGGAGCCTACCAGTTCTTCAATCTCAGCCTTGCTCATGGCCTCTACCAGAGCCTCTCCTCAAGCTCGACCGCGGGCCCCTACATGCGAGGAGTAACTCCGGAAATACTCAGCGCCGTCACCGTGAATGATACCACCAAAGGCATCATCCAATCAGGAGTCACGCTAATCGGAACATATGGCAATGCCTCGCAAGCTCTAGGCGACTTTCATGCCAGCGACGGGTCCATAATCCCATCTAGTCTAAATGACAACCAAGCAATCGTCAACGACAGGGCTGCAAGAGACCTAAACGCGACCATCGGCGATCGACTAACAATATTCTCACCTACTAGCCAGAATCTGACTGTGTCGGTTAGCGTCTATGGTATCGCAGTCTCAGATGCGAGAGGAGACTTCTCTCAAGGAGACAACCTCTTCGTGACAATCAATACAGCACAGGTACTCACCTCTCATCTCGGGTCCGCGAACTACATCGCGATAACGAACACTGGCGGACTCCGAGGCTCTATCCAATACACATCGACGGTTGGACTGGTTGCTAACCAGACCCTCAACATCCTTCAACAAACCCCGCAAGAGTTCGCATGCAAGACCAGCGCAGATGTGCCAGGAAATTCGACCACATTCCTCTGTGCCTACGGGGCGAAGATGGTTGCGGTCAACAACGCGACAACAGGGGCTCAGAGTCTGTCGAACCTGTTCTCCGTTCTCAGCACCATCACAATACTGGCTGGTGTGGTGTTGATCATTAACATGTTCATCATGCTTGCTGAAGAACGGAAATCGGAGATGGGAATGGCCCGCGCCGTGGGCATGAAGAGAGGCCAATTGACAAAATTGTTTCTCTTCGAAGGAACGCTCTATGCGGCCGGAGCGTCTCTGGTCGGAGTCCTTGTCGGGATCGGCATAGCATATGGAATACTATACGCGTTTGGAAAGATAATCAGCGGCTTCTTCCCGGTGAGCCTAGCCCAGGTTCTCGACAGCTTCACGTTCACTCCAGCAAGTCTCTTCACTGCTTTCGCAGAGGGTCTCTTCATCACCTACCTTACCATCCTCCTGACGTCTTGGCGTGTGAGCAAACTCAACATTATCAGAGCAGTCAGAGACATCCCAGAACCTCCTAGAGGGGTCAGAACCTACACAAGGCTGCTATTCCTCGGTATCTCTCTGGCGATAATTGGCGTCGCCCTCTTCGAAGCCTCCTATGCGGCCAAGTCAGCGATCGAGGCACTCGTAGGACCCAGTCTAGTGATCTTCGGCGCTGGCCTAATACTGGCCAGGTTCCTCTTGAACCGTTACGCTTTCACGCTGACAGGTATAGCATTACTTGTCCAGTGGGGTGTTCCCAGCTTCTCATTCAACAGCAGTATCATCCAGAACTACACTTTCGGGCCGGAGATCCTTATCGTCGGCGGGATGTTCATGGTCGCGGGCGCCATCCTCCTAGCCCTATACAACACCGATGTAATCCTCAGAATGCTCCGGGTCTTCTACCGGGGAAGGAAGAGGCTCACGGTCATCTTCAAGACCGCACTCTCCTACCCTGGAAACAAGCGGTTCAGAACTGGCGCCACGGTGGCCATGTTCGCCCTGGTCCTGCTCTCTGTCACGACCATCGCATTCCTCACCGCAGAACAGGGGGCAGCACTCAACGACTTGATCAAACAGGACTCCGGCGGATACGATGTCGTAACCCAGACGACACTGCCAGTGGCCAACCTAGCGGCGCAGATTGCGGCTGATACAAGCCTCAAGGGAAAGGTCGCCGCGGTGATTCCGTTCAACAGCACGGGAGTTACTGTAGTGCGCGACCTCACCTCTAGAATAGACCTTGGGCCCCAGCTGGCTGTCGGGGGTGACCCGAACGCTCTTGGAGAGAGCAACTTCTTCACGGGCAACACGTTCAGCATGGTGCAGATGGCGGAAGGCTACCAGACCCCCGCAGAGGTGTGGAACGCGGTTACCGCGGACAATTCAACCAACGTTGTCTGGTCATTATCTCTGGTAAACAATAGAGGACCGCCAACCGCGGCTCCGACCCCAGAAGCGGGCGATCTCCTCCAACTCTTCTGGGTACCAGACAATGGAAAGACAACAGTCACCAAGGAGGTCACGGTTGCGGGTGTTCTCAACGGCGTCTTCTTCGGCGGGATAGTTGGGACCAGCCAGTTCCTCCAGCAGAGCTTCGGAATAGTAGCTGGACAATTCGGATTCGTCAAGGTGACACCCGGAACGGACCCGACCGCTGTCTCGAATACTCTGAAGAGAGACTTTGCCCGGGTGGGCATGCAAACTATCGCGATAGCGCCCCTCATCAGCGACTTCATACAGATCGGCCAATCGTTTCTCGGAATCTTCGAAGCCTTCCTCGCACTCGGACTGGTCGTCGGAATTGCGGGGCTGGGAATAATCTCGATAAGATCTGTGGTCGAGAGGCGAAAGGAGATCGGAGTACTGCGAGCGATAGGATTCAGGAAGAGAATGATACTCGCAGCCTTCCTCCTCGAAAACAGCTACGTAGCGCTCTTAGGGATAATAATCGGAATTATCCTCGGAATAGATCTAGGCTATGCTATTGCGACGAGCCCGGGGTCCGGCGTCAGCTTTGTCATCCCTTGGGTATCTCTTCTCGAAATCATCGGATTCAGCTACGGGCTAGCAGTCCTCACTACAGTGAGTTCTAGCAGACGTGCTGCCAGGATTCCACCAGCCGAAGCACTAAGGTACACGGAATAATCGCATCAACTTCAACCTCTCCAGCATTGCATCATTCTCAGCTCGAAGACTGGATCCTCGTCCGTGAAAACCTGATTAGCTAGAGGTGCAAAGTTGGGGCCGATGAAATCATCAGGTCTGGACTGGCTCTTGGAGGCAAGGAAGTCTTGGAGGCCAAAGCACGAATCCGAAACTATTCCCCGGTACGAAAGGTTCTGAGGGCTCGGACAAAGGATGGATACTGGCCACCAAAGGAGACTTTCTACACTCCCAAATGGACATCCACGGTTTGGCCCTTGATGCTTCTGGGCGAGATGGGGTTCACTCCGGACGAGGGCGTTAAGCGCGCCTGCGAGAGCTTTCTAGACCTCCACCAGCTGGACAACGGCGCCTTCACATGTCCCAGCCCTATAGAGGTGGAGCGCTGGAAAAGGCGGCACCCTAAGAAGAAGGCCACACGCTGGGAGGAGCCCTGCCTCACTGGCAACATGATCCGGACCCTGCTCGTGTTCGGCTACGGAGAAGACAGTAGGGTGAAGAAGGCGATCGATTGGATGCCCGAGCATCAGCTCGACGATGGAGGCTGGAATTGCAACTATCCCGAGAAGAAGGTGAAGCACAGCAGCTTCATGTCTACCGTAGAGCCGCTCTGGGCCTACTCAGAGATTCCAGGTGCAAAATGGACTCGGAAGATGAAACGGTCCGTTGAGCAGGGTGCAGAGTTCTTGCTGATGCACCGAGTCTACAAGAGTGACCATCATCACTGGAAGCACAGCCTACCATTCGCCACCAGCCTCCACTTTCCAATGTACTACTATTACGACGCCCTTCACGGTCTGAGGGTCCTCGCAAAACTTGGATACGGGGACGACGAGCGCGTCAGAGACGCTGTCCATCTGATCCTATCGAAGCGTTCTCCGGACGGGAAGTGGCTGTTGGAAGGGGACTGGTCCAGGGAGCCGGAGGCGCAAGCCAACAAGAGAAAAGCTCTGGTGGATATTGACGAGCTCTGGATGCCCAGCAAGTGGGTCACATTGAACTGTTACAGGGCCCTCACCGCGACCGGAGACTTGGACATCTCGAGAAAGTAGTGAGGCCCCTCTCAGATGAGAGATGACCGGTCAGCCGAACTGGCGACTGTTCATTCGGAAGTCATGGCATGCACCAAGTGCGAGCTTTACAAGAGCAGGAAGAATGCTGTTCCAGGAGAGGGTCCCATAGACGCCAAGATAATGTTCGTTGGCGAGGGGCCAGGCCAGAGTGAGGACGAGCAAGGCAGACCCTTCGTCGGAGCCGCGGGGAAACTATTGACAGAACTCATGGAGTCGATCGGACTCAGCAGAGCAGAAGTGTTCATCACGAACATTGTCAAGTGTAGACCTCCCAACAATCGCGCACCGCGAAGGTCTGAGGTTGAAGCATGCAACCCATATCTGATAGAACAGATTAGGCTAATCAAGCCTCGGATAGTCTGCGCCCTCGGAACGCCAGCAATAACAACATTGCTAGGCGACGAGTATTCAGCCACCAAGGCGCATGGAAAACCTGTGCCAAAAGACAGGCTAACGATTCTGCCGATGTATCATCCTGCGGCCGCGCTGTACGACGCCAGCCTCAAAGAGGTCCTCGCCTCAGACTTCAAGATTCTCAAGC
>VBBG01000054.1 GCA_005882905.1 Candidatus Bathyarchaeota archaeon
AGGGCGAAAACGACTATTCCAACGATGAAGATGTAGAATCCAGTCTCGAATCCCCAAGTGTACGTGGTTCCGAGGACTGTTCCATTTCCGATGGGTCCTGATGCGCATAGGGGAACAATAGGTAGTAGCTGGATGTCACGTAGGCTATACTGATGGTGTAAGCGATTGGTATTAAGATTGACACTACCAGTCCGGCTACCAAGTATTTCCGGACGAGAGTGAGGCCTCCAGCAAGGGCGAGTAGTGCCGCGACCAGGGCTAGAATCAGCACTATGAGGCTTGAAATGATGAATGTCTGAGAGATGCTTGCTGTTGATAGGGAATCGGGCCGGCCTAGTCTGCGGAGGGCCGCTGAACCTGGCGGACTCCAGAGCGTCCAGTGGGCAAAGAGCATCACGCTGGACCCGACGAGCTCGTAGATTCCCTACCAGGGAAGAAAGACGCTGATGAGGGCTATTGCTGCACCGACAATCGCGAGGGAATTGACTCTCCAATACGCGGTGCTCATGCTACCCACGGAAAGGAGGTCTGAGCTTTCACCTTGGCTGGCACTGTCATCTTCCTCGACGAACTTCCCTACCTTCAGTTCTGGTTTGGACCTTGTCGCGGCCGAAGAATGTCTCATGATAGCAGTGGCCCCCCCGGGGGAGGGGGGGTAGAAAGGTGAACTGTTCTGATTTAAGCCGATTTCCAACATTTGGTAGCGTTCTGAACCGGAAATGCAGGACTACGATGTCTCGAGAACGAGCAGGATCCGCAAGGAAAACGAGCAGCTATGGGGACAAATTCGTGGCACTCATACCGAGTCTGCAAAGAGCGGCGTCGGCGTGAGACGGCGGCCATTTATGGCCGGGTTTTCCCGTGCTTTGATCATCCTTTTATTTTCTTAGGGGTGCTGAAGGGATCTATTCCATTGACTCGGGAATTTCTTTAAGAGAGCGGACGGGCGACAGTAGAACCCAGAGAAAGGCGAGGCATCCTCCCAGAACAACAATGCCGACAGCGCTCCGCACTCCGAAGAGCGTCGCGAGCAACCCGCCGGCGAGACCGCCGAGCGGTATGGTCCCCCAGACCAGGAATCGCATAGTCGCGTTCATCCGCCCCTGAAGACGGATGGGGACGATTGCTTGTCTTAGGCTGACCTGGTTGATGTTGTAGACGACTACTCCGACGAAACTCACGAACTGGCCCGCCATAATGGTGAGAAGGTACCAGTTGACGTCTAAGCCGAACAGAGCGAATAACGGGGAAGCTGTAAGGGACCCTGATAGGTAGTAGGGAATAGCGCCGAGTCCTCCTATGATCATGCTTCCAATTATGGACAGTCCCACCCCTATCCTTCGCGCTATTCTAGTTGCGAGGGCAACTCCAACAAGAGCGCCGACACTGCCAACGCTGAAAATGAGTCCTTCGATCAAGGCTATATTGGGTAGCGAGATTCCGACGGATACCAGGAAGAACGGTAGTATCGTGCCGAGGCCGGTGCTGAAGAAGTTGGATGTCCCCGTAGAGCCTGCTATCATCCGGAGCCTCTTGTCACCCAGTACAACCCCCAAGCCTTCGCGTATATCCGCGAGAACAGAATGCTTCGAGATCTTGTGATCAATGAATTCGTCATGTTTGATCCGGCCGAGAGTGATGGCTGACGCGAAGAATGAGCAGGCGTCAATTGCTATCGCAATCGGTGCCGTGAGTATTCCAATAACTATCCCGGCAATTGTGGGTCCAGCAACTTGGGCTGTTGAGGCACTTGCTTGGAGCTTGGTATTCCCTTCGACCAGTTGTTCCCTCCTTACGAGGGATGGGAGGAAGGACTGGTAGGTAACATCGAAGAAGACTTGTAGGAATCCGACAAAGAAGCTGATCGCGTAGAGGAAGAGAATTCCGAGCCGGGTGATCCATCCGAGGACTGCCGCTATCGGAATCAGCGCCAGCATTGAGCCTCGGAGAATGTTGGACGTGACCATGATCCGCTGCTTCCTGTGCCGGTCGACCCAGACGCCGACGAACAGCCCGAAAAGGAGCCATGGAATCGTCCCCACAAAAATGAGAAACCCCTGCTCGGTCGGATTCGAATGGAGTATGATGAAGGCGGTTAAGGGTAGAGCGAGCCCGGTAAACTGACTGCCGAATTGTGAGATGGTGTCAGAGGTCCAAAGCTTCAGGAAGTTGTGATTCCGCCAGAGCGTCTCCTTCTGGACGGTCGCTGTCTCCATGGTGGCTAGGAATCGGCTGTGACAAATAAGGGTCGCGCACTCGAGGTAGTCACATTGGACAGTCACATGTAGTGTTGAGACGAATTAGCATCTGAGATCTTAGAAGAAGAAAGGGTTCTGAGAGATGGCTACTAGTTAGATTGCGATGCGTTGTAGACGAGGATTACTGGTTTCCCTTCGAACTTGTAAGCAGGATCAATCCACGCCTTATGCCGTCCGTATCTCTTCAGGGTCGAAGCAGTGTGAGTCTTGTCACCATCAAGTCTGTATCCTGTCCATGTCCCATCCTGGCTTGAGAATTCCGGCGGAAGATCCGCACAGTTGTGAACTATGAAGGATAGAAGGTAAGTGTTTGATGGTGTCTCCATGTTACAGACTTTGCCCGAGAACTTTTCCCTCTGTATCTCCTTGATTCTGATCCAGTATCCTTTGCTTGTCCTCACGACGTGACTTGCTTTGTTGGAGTATTTGCTCCCTTCAAGATGGAATCGCACTTCGTATGAGGGTTTCGCGTTCACCCTTCGTCCTTCGATGATACTTCTCTGTTCTCTATCGTCTTTGTAGATCGCGGGCATAACTCCAAGCCGGGAGCCCATGAGCAACGCTTGGTAGGCGGCTGTCCTAGATGACGTGTGCAGTCTCCAAGTGTTTCCTCGTCTGAAACCATCGCCCTGCATCCAGCCTTCGAGGAAAGGCCGTGGGTCCCGCTGTTCTAGAATCCACGACGGGATCTTCTTGTTGAAGGCCCTGCTTCCGAACTGTTTTCTCATGAAATCTGCTAACGCTTCCTTCGAGAAGCGGACTGAAAATCCGTATCGATGACGGTTTATTGTTGCACGGACATTCCAGTGTTTCTCTACCATCTGGCAGATTTGCTCAGCTAGTTCTCGCTCGTCATGGCCGAGTGAAAAGCAGACCTGATGCCCCGTCGGGTACCCTTCTGCCATATACAAGCCGAGAAGGTAGAGCAGCTCAGGATCAGCTTCTCGCTCCCCTTTGAAGAGGGGGAAGAAAACCCAGTCGTCCTTTGTCAGTTCACCAGCAGGCTTCCATTCTTTCTTGAGCGACGGCCTAGTTTGAGGCTCGTACCATTTCGATTTCTGCGGGGCGGAGCCACAGAACAAAACCGGGTGTTCAGGCGTCAGCCTAGTTTCGGGAAGAAGGAATGGCTTGACGACAACAAGTTCTCCAGCATAATCTCTCTCGAAATATCTTGTAGGGACCTCATAGTTTCCGTTGGACGATACTACCGAATCGAGCTGCTCGCCCATCGTTTCTAGTCCAGGGTTAGCGAACACTGGGTCTCCCTTCGGCACGCACCAGTAGGTGTAGCCCTTGTCCTTGTATTTCTCGTAGATGTCTTTGAAGCTGCCGTAGTCTTTTGTTGTGATCCAGCGGTAGTAGTGGTACTTGTAGCGGACCCGGATCTTGTAGCGGCTACTCTGAAGTCTCTTTGACCGTTTTCTTCTTCTCTTTCTTTGCTCCGTTTGGGTTTGTTGACTCATGCGGATTCACCAGCTGCTTCTCCCACTCGTGAGCGAGGCGGATGAACACGTCCTTGGTGGTACACTTCAACCGCTTGCTGTGGTAAGCCACGAACCTGAGAAAGCTGTCAATATCGATGTCATCCTCGAAGTCGACGGTCAATATGTACCTCATAACAGACCCTGGCCGACTCTCCGTCTCGCCAGAATGGCCAAACGCCTCGATGAAGATTAAGCGAATCGAAACCGTGGAGGTGAGTCCACAGTACTATCACGTTACCCGTCTGTGGCCTGGAAAAAAGGCGTCCATATGCTCACAAGCTGAACCGTGTCCTTGACAGGCTATAATCCCACCGGCCAATTGTAGCAAGCCGTTGAATCATGAAATCGTAAAATAGCAGTGCCCAGGAAACATTTGGCGTTAGTGAGCAGGGTTCCCCAGAAAATCCAAGGCTCGCTTGATGGTCCGACTCGACGATGACGTGAGAGAACGCCTTGAAAGTTTATCGAGAAAGGAAGATCTCTCCCTCAACCATGTAATGAACAGTGGCCTACGCGAATATGCAGAGTGGGGCGCTGTCTACCAAAACGCCGGACTAGCGGTTACAGGAAAGAGACTTCTCCGAGAACTCTTTGACAACTTGCCCGAAGAAAAAGCGAGAGAGCTCGGAAGAAGGAACGGGAGAGAAGAGGCGCCACATATGGTCATCTCCTGGTTTGGAAATTTCAACCTCGAAAATGTCCTTCGAGTCTTCGGAAGCATCCTTGCCAGATACAGCGGCACATTCGTCTTCGAACATTCACAGGAGGGCCGGGTCCACACAGTTGTCGTGAGACACGAAATGGGTAGCCACGCATCAGCCTACTACGCAGAATACGCCAGGGCGATATGCGAACTTCTCAACATGCCATCCTCGGTGACCGAGACGGAAGATCAGGTTCTCATCAAAGCTGAAGAGCCAGTCGCCGGCCTTGCGGAGACCGCCCAAGGCCTTCCAGGCGCTTTCATAGAAGAACAGCGCAAACAACCCAGGTCTTAGACACACACGCCCATTCCTCTTGGAACTCGACACGTCCAGTAACTCCGCGGTACATTGTGATTGGATATGTGTCCAGTTGCAAGAAGATACACCTTAAATTCGGTGGTTCCCATGCCCTCAAACTGAGAGTTCGTACAGGCGAGGAATGGAGGGGTGCAAGCGCAAGAGACAGGGTACCGACGTTTCAAGATCGAATCAAGGCCTGCTCCTCACGTGTACCCGATCCCCAACAGGTTCGATGTTAGAGCTCGCAAGATCCGCCTTGCTGCCATGCTGGTGCATGAGGCATTCGAGTACAGGTTCGAGAAAGAGGTCGTTCTGAGTCGCCCCTGCATCTACGGGGTCTTCAGCGGACACTTCGGAGGGTTCAAACCGCTGAAACACAAGTGCGTAGGCTGCATGAGATGTGTTCAGGAATATCCACACATCATGACAGTCAAACCTTCCGAGGCGTACAAGAAACTGGGCGACTCGTTCTGGACTCCCGAGATGGTCTACACTGTCTGGAACGAGGCGTCTACGGGAAAGATTCCGGTCAAAGGAATGGGCTACAAAGGCGCATTTGGCGGAGAGGGATTTGATGGCATCTGGACTGACATGTCAGAAATTGTTCGTCCAACCAGGGACGGTGTCTACGGTCGCGAATATATTTCGACAAGCGTCGATGTTGGACGAAAGCCGACAAGTATCGACCTCGACAACGTCATTGAGACGCCTAGGACGATTGAGATTCCGCTCCCAATAATCTTCGATGAACTACCGAATGGTACTGACAACGATGATGTTCAAACCGCTGTAGCGCTGGCAGCAGGGAAGGTCGGTACACTCGATGTTGCTAGGGAAACAAGGCTAGGTAGACCGGGACCTGAAAATCTGTTGCCGCTAATTGACGAGGAGGGAATCGAAGACTATGAGGAGAAGCAACCCTCGATTCTCGAGTTTGACGCTGAGAAGCCCAGCGTGCTAAGGAAGCTGCTGACACGTTTCGACCGGTCAATTATCATAGGCAGGCTGCCACTCCGAGAAGATTCTGGACAGGTTGCGTCCGAACTAGCCCGTCAAGGCGTGCACGGCTTGCACCTGTACGCTGACTATCACGGCCGCGACTATTCTAGAGATCCTCGGCACATCTCGACAGCCCTGCGGGATGTGCATCAGCAGCTGGTCCGGGATGGACTGCGTGACCAGGTTACGATCATCGCGAGCGGAGGGATCACTCTAGCGGAGCATGTTCCGAAAGCGATCATCTGCGGCGCGGACCTAGTTGGGATTGACACGACGATACTGGTTGCGTTGCAGGCAGAATTCCTAGGCGAGACCCGGAATAGGGCAAACTGTGGATTGAGGCCGCGGAGGATAAATCCAGAGTGGGGAGCACAGCGTCTCGTCAACCTCATGGGAGTCTGGCATGATCAGCTGATCGAGATTCTCGGCGCTATGGGAATGCGCGACGTACGACGGCTACGAGGAGACATTGGCCGATCAATGATGGACTCGGAACTGCGTGAACAATCGTTCAAGGGGATCGCATGGGCAACTTAGAACTCATCGTCGAGAAGCACACTGAAAGAATTCACCGTGGCCTAGAAGTGCTCCCTACGCTCAAGCACGGCTTGCCGGAGGGGTTGGGGAACAAACGGTGGACAGGCGATCTAATTCTTGCAACCTATGAGCAGGCGTTGACCGGAGATATTCCGCAGAACGGTCTAGAGTACAAGACTGGGAATTCTGGCGGAGGCTTCGACGTACTGGGATGGAAGACCCATGATGGAGTTGCAAAAGTCGACCAGGATCAGATTGATCTGTCAATTCCATTGAACAAGAGAGGTGAGGGCGAGAAGATCGAGATTCCGGTACCGATCTATGGTGGAGGCATGTCTTTTGGCTCGATCAGTCTCAACTTCATGATCGCTCGGGCCCGAGCCGCAAGGAGACTCGGGACCTACACTTCGACCGGTGAAGGAGGCTACCCTGACCAGATTGTGCCCTATCGGAATCATGTGATTACACAAGTGGCTACGGGCATGTTCGGGGTCCGGGAGGAGACTATCCAGTACGCGCCGATTGTCGAGTTCAAATATGCTCAGGGAGCAAAGCCGGGACTGGGCGGCCACCTGCTTGCCGACAAGGTAACCTCAGAAGTTGCGAAGATGCGAGAGTCGTCTATGTTCACGAGTCTCTACTCGCCGTTTCCATTTCACAGTGTGTACTCTGTGGAGGATCACAAGAAGCATGTCGACTGGATCAAGACCGTTAATCCCCGAGCACTCGTCTCTGTAAAGGTCTCGACGCCCACCGATGTTGACATGGTGGCGATTGGAAGTTACTATGCTGGCGCGAACGTCATTCACATTGATGGCGGCTATGGTGGGACAGGGGCTGCCCCGGAGATTGCGAAGAAGAACATTGCAATGCCAGTAGAGTACGCGATTCCAAAGGTCCACGATTATCTGGTGTCAGAAGGGGTCCGGGACGAGATCACGCTAATGGCAAGCGGTGGTATCAGGACTGCGGATGATGTTGCGAAGGCCATTGCTCTGGGAGCCGACGGATGTGTTGTGGCGACAGCGGAAGCGGTAGCTGTCGGATGTACGCATTGTGGGAACTGTGAACGGGGACGCGGTTGTCAGGTAGGCATCACGACGACCGATCCAGAGCTTTCCCAGTTCATTGATCCCGAGTGGGGCGAGAAGAGGATCGTCAACCTGTTCAACGCCTGGTCGAAACGTCTGCGAATAATCCTCGCCAGTTTCGGACTTGAGAGCATTCGAGACCTTCGCGGCAGAAAGGACCTACTCGTGCGATTCAAGTGAGAAAGTGATGATCGGCCAAGCCATTATAGATTCTAGACAAACGTTGAGGGTTCCGGACCTATCTTTCCTGAAACAGGAGGCAGAGGGCGGCTGCGGGGTCGTTGGACTCGCTTGCAACGTCCCTTTGGAGGGAAAGTATCTCCTGCAGTCACTTGTCCAGATGCGGAACAGAGGTAACGGCAAGGGCGGAGGTATTGCTGCTCTAGGCCTCGTCCCAGAACAGCTGGGAGTTTCAGAGAAGATTCTGCGCGAAGACTACATTCTGCAAGTCGCTTACCTAGACAGAGCTGCTAGGAAGCAGGGCGAAGACGAGCATATTCGACCCTTCTTCCGGATCGACCACGAATCGAGAGTTGAAGCGGTCGATGATTACCGGTCCATTCCGAGTCTCGCAGTAGAGCCGCCAGAAGTCTACAGATACTTTGTCCGCGTCAAGCCGGAAGTCTTGGCTGATTTCGCGCGGAAGAACAATCTTCAGAGTCTGAAAGATGACGAGTTGGAGGACGAGTTCGTCTACCAGAACAGCTACCGACTGAATCTCCAATGCTACTCGTCACTGGGAGAGAAGAAAGCGTTCGTTGTCTCTCATGGCAAGAACCTGATCGTTCTGAAACTGGTCGGCTACGGAGATGATGTTGTCAAGTACTACCGGCTGGAAGATTTCAAGGCTCACGTCTGGATCGGCCATCACCGCTATCCGACGAAAGGTCGGGTCTGGCATCCCGGCGGCGCACACCCATTTGTCGGGTTGCATGAGGCACTTGTCCATAACGGTGATTTCGCAAATTATCATTCGATAATGGAGTATCTGGCTCAGCGGAACATACATCCGCTGTTCTTAACGGATACAGAGGTGTCTGTGCTGCTGTTCGACCTGCTCAGCCGGGTCTACAAGTATCCGCTGGAGTACTTGATCGAGGCGCTAGCGCCGACGACCGAGCGAGACTTTGAGATGCTGCCGTACGAGAAGAAGAAGATCTACCGGCTGATTCAGACATCTCACATCCACGGATCCCCTGATGGACCATGGTTCTTCATCGTCGCCAGGAATGATGTGGAAAACAACGCATGGCAACTGCTGGGCATTACAGACACGTCGATGCTGCGACCCCAGGTGTTCGCTTTGCAAGAGGGTCCGGTCAAGATCGGGATCATCGCCTCTGAGAGACAAGCGATCAATGCTGTGCTCGCACGATTACAGCAGGATGGTAGGATTCCGAGCAGGTTTGCCGACTCTTATTGGAACGCCCGTGGTGGGAGTC
>VBBG01000055.1 GCA_005882905.1 Candidatus Bathyarchaeota archaeon
GAGACGGCAAGATCGGCCCATGTAGCGGTCCAGTTCGACAACAGCGACCGCAAGATCCCAGTAGACTCGGACCTCGTAACCGTATCGAGAGAATTCTCGACGGGGGGCGAGGGAATCTACCGGATGAACGGCCGGCGCCTCTCCCGGAAGCAGGCGCAGGATATTCTCAGCTCGGCCGATATCCAGGTGACCGGGTTCAACCTGATCGCCCAGCACTCGATCACTCGTCTGGCCGAGATCAGTACCGATGAAAGGAGGCGGATTCTTGAAGACCTTATCGGGCTGGGTGTCTTCGAGACGAAGAAGGCAGAGGCAAAGATCCAGCTCCAGGAGGCGGATGTCAACCTGAAGGTGGCCGCTTCTAAGGTCGACGATGTCAGGACGAATATCGAAAGGCTGGAACGTGAGAGGAACGACCTACTACGCTCAAGGCTAATCCAGAAGGAGATCTCAAACCAGCAGGCACTGATACTATCCTCCCAGATACTCTCCCTCCAAGCCAAGAGGACCAGCGCCCTCCAAGAGCTGGAGAATGAACAGAAGAATCTTGAAGCCCTCCGACAACAACGGGACGAGCTGACCGGCCAGAGAGCCAAGGTCTCCGGTGAGAGACGCCAGTACGAGGAGAAGACGGTCACACAGGGAAATCAGGTCCTGTTTGATGTTGAGAGAAAGATAGCTGAAGCCAGCAATGGGGTAGTTAGAGCCAAGGCGGAGGCTGAGGCCGCTCGCAACATTCTCAACACACGGATCAAACAGCTAGAGTCGCTCCAGAAACAAGGAGAGAACATTCAGAACAGCACGAAAGAACTCATGGCGACGA
>VBBG01000056.1:0-305 GCA_005882905.1 Candidatus Bathyarchaeota archaeon
GAAGAAGCCCTAGACGTTGCCAAAAGAGCACGGGTCACAGTTACCGAGTTTAACACTCAGAAGAATCTAGCGGATACTCTCCAGGCAGAGGAGAGGGCGCTCCGGAAGATCGAAGAGATGGCTGATGAGGGCGCGATCAGCGGAGTCCTCGGACGACTGCAAGACCTTGTCAAGTTCAGCGACGAGCACAGCAAGGCGATAGAGGCTGCCAGCGCAGGCTGGATGAGAGCCTTGGTGGTGAGAGACCTTGAAGTGGCCATTAAGTGCGTTGAGAGTCTGAAGCGGACAAAGCTGGGCCGTGCAAA
>VBBG01000056.1:523-9357 GCA_005882905.1 Candidatus Bathyarchaeota archaeon
AGATCCAATGTTCTGGAAGGTCTCGAACGGACAGTCAAGTCGCTGGAGTCGATTGTTCAGAGGTCCCGATCGGAGCTAGACCGGTTAGAGTCTGAGATTGTGAAGCTGAAGGAGGACCGGGTCTCAACGAGCAAGACTCGGGAGGCGCTGACTCGTGATGTTGAGCTGGCTCAGAGGAGTCTGGAGCGCACTCGGTTATCGCTCCAACAGACGAAACGGCGGATTGACAGCTTGGAGAATTCGATGCAGAGAGAAAGAGAGCTGCTGCAGGAGATGGCGTCCAATCAGGGAGAGATGAAAAGGCGGCTCGCGGTCCGAGAGGAAGAGCTTGCGAAGCTGAAGGTTGAGCAGCGAAGAACGGCGATCCTTCAGGCGGAACGCGAGAGAGACGGGGCGGTGGCTCAGGCTGAGGCACTGCTACGGGAGAAACTAGAGCTTGAGAACAAACTAGCGTCGAGCCAGTCAACACTGGATACTCTCAGACCTGGATACGACCAGCTGCGGATCCAGTCCCGTGCGCTAGAATCCGAGATCCGACGTGAAGAAGCGAGAGTCGAAGAGGCCGGCAAGAGATCAGAAGAACTCCAGCAGGAGATGAAGAAGCTCAACGAGGAGAAGGCTCGCTTGGTCGAGAGCCTCGAGTCAGTCGGCGAGGAGCGGCGAAAGTACGAGGAACGGTTCTCTGAGATCGAAAAGTCGCTGACCCAGCTTATCGAGAAGATGGACCCGCTCAACGCGAACGTATCAGAATTGAAGGCGACGCTTCGCGAGCTGGACACCCAGATAGTCATGCTGAATTCGCAACTGCACAGTCTCGGTTTTGAAAAGACCCTAGAGACGACGCCTGAGGCGATTGAGGACGCTGCAAAGCTCAAGCTTGGCCTTGGGAAGGAGCTGGAAGAGATTGGTGCCGTAAACCAATTGGCCGTTGAGCAGTATGAGGGTTTGAAGGACGGCTACAAGCACCTGTCGGAGAGGATTAGCGAGCTTGAGAGAGACAAGCTAGGAATTCTCAACTTCATGGGCGAACTGGAGAAGACGAAACTGGACACGTTCATGAGCGCGTTCACGAAGGTCAACGAGACCTTCCAGCAGATCTTCCACGACATAACAGAGGGCGGCAACGGAAGAATGGCCCTCGACAATCCAGACAATCCGTTCGAGGGTGGGCTGGACGTGTTTCTCCAGTTCCCTGGGAAGACTGAGCTTACGATGGCCGCGGCCAGCGGTGGGGAGAAGTCAGTCTCGACCGTCTGCTATCTTCTCGCCTTGCAGCAGATCCATCCTATGCCGTTCTATATCATGGACGAGATTGATGCACACCTTGACATCTTGAACACGAAGCGGCTGGCTACGCTGGTGGCGTCGAAGAGTAGCGAGTCCCAGTTCATAGTAATCTCGCTAAAGGATACGACCATATCGCGCGCCGTCAGGGTCTTCGGTGTCTTCATCGACAACGGTCAGAGCAAGCTCATCTCGTTGCCGAACAAGGGAGGCGTCAAGGACTGACAACGCCCCAAGACTCATACTGGCTGAAGCAGCCCTACTCGGTGCTGTTTGATCTGCTCCACCTCCACCGCGTGAAGCCATGGGATGTGCATCTCGCCGAACTCTTGACGGGACTAATGGGAGAGATGAGAGGCCGGGGCTACATCGACTTCTCAGTATCCGGGACAGCACTCCTCACCTCAGCCGTCCTACTGCGAATGAAATCAGAACTCGTCCTGAAGATGGAAGAACCGCCCAAGCCTCCCCCGGAGAGGCCGACCGACTATGTTCCTCCACCGCTCGCCTTTCCGATCAGGTACCAGTCGACGACCACTTCTCTGGAGGAGGTGCTCAAGGGAATCTTGGAGGTCTTGAAGGCCGAGAGGCTCTTGCCGGTAGGGACGTCGCAGCTGGTTAGCAGGACCCCGGCTGTGTTTGAGCAGGCTGACGATTGGCTTGTGAAGATAGAGGAGGAGATGAAGGCCTTCTACAACAGACTCATGAAAGAGACCGTTCGAGATAGATCGTTGTCTTTTCTCAAGCTTTTAGGAGATGGCGACGCGGTTCAGGCTGTAAGGATGTTCATCATGCTGCTCTTCCTCGCGTTCGAAGGAAAGATTGGTCTGAACCAAATGGAAGAGTTCGGAGACATCGAGATAGAGATGAGGAATGATGGAAGCCCAGTCTCAGACTGAACCAACCCCCAAAACGTCTGGCGCACAGCAACAGCTCTGCGAGGCCGCGCTATACGTCTCAGGCAGGCCTCTGGACATCAAGACGATAGGGTCCATCATCGGCGCAAGGTCAGAGGAGAAGATCAAGTCGATAGTCCGTACCATAGCAGAGAGAAACTCCAAGTCAGAGAGCCCGATCCAGGTCTTGGAACTGCCTGATGGAAGATTCGTGATGCAGCTGAAGCCCGAGTTTGCCAAGCACGTCCGGAAGCTCTCAAACAGGCCCCTGCTGACCCCGGGTCCACTCCGGACCCTGTCGTTCATCGCACTGAGACAACCGATTGCTCAGTCACGGGTCATAGCCGTCCGGGGGAAACTAGCATACCAGCACGTCAAGCAGCTGAAAGAGATGGACCTGATCAGCTATGAGAAGCTAGGACGGTCAAAGACTCTGCGGACGACCACAACCTTCGCTGACTACTTCAACCTCAACCACGATCCAGCCATCATGAAGAAGGAATTGAAGAATATCCTCGAGCTCAAGGACGAATCAACTGGACTAACAACATCCGCATCTGGCTCAAGTCTTACTGAACAATCTTAGCTCGGAAATGACGCATTCCGTTGGTTACCTAGGCAATGTCATCAGGCTTTCCACTCACAGAGTTTGCTTAGATTCGCACAAACTTACGTTCAGCTGATGGGGACGGAGACATCTTGCCAAAGCGAGAATTTGAAGATCAGGAAATCTGGGAAAATCTCTACGCTGCAGAGGAGGGTCAGCTAGCTGCGGGAGTAATTGAACGCTCCTGGACAGAGACTGAGGACGGAGAACGAACGTTCGACCGGAGAGTTCTAGCCTCCGCCAAGGGCAGGGACGTCATCGACATCGGCTGCGGAACAGGCGAGTTCACTCTTGAGATCGCTGCCTCAGCGAGCACAGTTGCGGGTATCGACTTCTCAGAGAGAGCACTGAAAAAAGCCCTAGAAAGGCTACAATCAGAGAAGACTTTCAACGTGGAATTCAACCTCTCTCGGGCAGACAAACTCCCTTATCCAAGTGAGAGCTTCGACTTGGCCATAAGCAGGAGGGGTCCAGCTGCAGATACGACGGAATCGATCGGAGAATCTTACAGAGTTCTGAGAAAGAATGGAGAAATTTTGTTGCAGGAGATCGGTGAGAGAGACAAACAGAACTGGGCTCAGGTCTTTGGCAGAGGCCAAATATATCCGGGGACAGAGAAGGTCTCGACGGAGCTGGAGAAGAAGCTCGCGCGAGAAGGTTTCAGGAATATCAGCGTGGAAGAGTTCGAGGCCAACGAATACTTTGCAACTATCCAAGACATACTGATGAGACTGGAGAACTCGCCGATAATACCGGATTTCGATAAAGAACTCGACGAGGGCCACGTACAAGAGATCGCGAACCTGTTTACAACACCGAAAGGCATCAAGACCAACACGCACAGGGTACTCGTGAGAGCCGAGAAATGACCGAGTCTGGCCTTAATGCTCGAGGGTTAGAAAGACTGTTGCATCCTCGACCGAACGACAACCCGCTGGGCCGCAAACTCGTCGGGAAACTGTCTAAGGAGTAACTCTCTCAGGGGCCAAGGTAGCCGCAAGACTGTCTTCTCGAAGACTAAGAACAATGCCCAGGCGAAGCTGAAAGCGAAGCTCAAGGCTCCCAGCTAGCTTCTATCGCTCGGCACCTTGCTCAGTTCTATTCTGCGGCTTGTTCTTGTACGCCTCCAACTTCATGTGAGTCGTGGGGCATAGAGAGAGCCTCGAGCGGGACCCATCTCGACCTCTGAGCCCCCTTGATCCAGAGACCGTTGCCATCAATCCATTCGACGACACCCTCAATCGTCTCCCGGTTCAACAGGGTAACCTTGACAGTGTCCCCAGGCTTAGGCAGTGACATACCACTATGATACAACTAGCTCGAATAATAACCTGACAGCCATGCCGCTAGGCCGACTTATCTGAGTCTACGCGTTTCATGCTTTTCTGAACACTCCTTACACAATGCCAGTCGAAATGTTGCGCCATTGAGCCCTTTGATCTCCGCTCCCTTTCTTTTGCAGCCACAATGGCACCTGCATCGTTCGGACGCGATGGCCTTCATCTGTACCGTTGAAACGGTTGGACATCTGATAATAGTCGATCTCAACCAGAACATTGGAAAGTCGGGAACAGTTTTGTTCTCAAGTTAAAGGATCAATACTGCTCTCGGATAAGTAGGGATCTGATCCCATAGCCTAAAATCCGTGTGGAATTGACAGCCTACTATGGCAGACAGGGCCGCAATTGCAGCGTTCGTATTGTCATTGCTGGGCGCAGCCTATCAAATGATAGCTTACGGACTCGCTTACCTAGTCGACAATCGGTACAATTACAACTACTATTTTGGCATCAGCGGTGTCTGGATCTTTATAGCGACCGTGGTCGTGTTCTGGGCGATCAGCCATCTCATGGATAGCCGTGACCCCCAACGCGCCGCCTGGCCGGCGATAATAATGGCGATGGGAGCTGCAAACCTAGGAAATATGATCATCCAGTGGATCACCCCGGTCTATTTTGGATTTCTCGGAAGTCAGACTGTCCCCGCCGATGTGATAGTCACACTGACTCCTGCACCAGTGCTACTCATAGCAGGAGGCATATTCGGATTCGTCGCCGTTCAACACCAAAGGAAAATATCTAGCCTAGGCATCCATCCATCAAACTAATGATCGAGCCACGGCCACCGCAGATCTTGCAGTCAGGCCTTGCCGGTTCGTGATTGTAGACCTTAAAATGCGGGGTTGCGTAGAATCGCACGGTTCTCGCATCTTGTCCTACATGGCTTCAGGCGGAGAATGAACCCTCGGGTAGTCCGGCGGCCACTTTCCATGGTTGTTTGCGTCAGCCAGCTTTAGCGCAGACTCGATCTCTGCTCTCCGCGGTTCCAGCCACTTGGGAAGGACCAGCGACGTACCTAGCTTCTCTGGGGACTCATCTGCAGAGTATCCAGGATTCTTTGTAGCGATCTCCAAGAGATTCCCGTCGGGATCGCGTAAGTAGAGTGAGTGGAACCAGAACCGGTCAATGATCCCAGAGTTCTCTATCCCGACCTCGTTAAGCCGTTTCAGGATCTTCTGCTGCGCCTCATCATCCTCAACGGCCATGGCAATGTGGTGGATGCTCCCCTCGCCGACATATCCTTCCGATGGCTTGGGCATTGCTAGGTATCGTAGGAAGCCGGGACGCTCCTCGCTTCCGACCCCGAGGATATTCGTGCCGGTCTGGTCAGGGTTCGGAATTGTGAACTTGTCGGTCAGTCCTAGGAACTTGTCGAAGAACTTCGCAGTGGTCTCGGAATCGTAGGTCAAAGGACTCGCATGGTGGAAGGTAGTGAGCTTCATCTCACGGGCTATCGCAGTAGCCGACGGTAGGTCTCTGAACGCTTCCTTTGCATAGTCCTGGGAAACCTCATCATTGTTGGGGGATGTAATCTCGACAATTACGCCGTCAGGGTCCCGCACATAGATGGAGGTTCGATCGTCTCGTACATAGGGGCCCTCGACTGAGACTCCTTTCTGCCGGAGCCAAGATTTCCACTTTGGTAGCGAGTCGAATTTCGGGGTGGTGTAGGAGAGGTGGTGGGGAGAGCCGAGCCCTATCTTTCCCGGTCGCATATGAGGCCATTCGAAGAATGTAATAGCGCTCCCTGTGGTCGCTTTCTCGTCAGCGTAGAATAGATGCCTGTGATGCACATCGTCCTGGTTGACGGTGAGTTTTACGCGGCGGAGCCCGAGTACCTCTGTGTAGAACCTCCGGTTGACGTCCTCGTTCGACGTGACTAGAGTGATGTGGTGTAATCCTCGGATGAGGCCGACATGTTGAGCCGTAGACGTCATGAATCGTACGACAAGTCAATCCATGCTACTAAGTATATATGTAATACCGTCACGGAGTCGGGTATTTTATCTCAGCGTTCTCCAATTCCTTCGCTGTCTTTCTATCCACTCGATGGTCCGGACGGATCTCGCTAAATCCTCAAGAAGCTGTGACCAGTCGTCTTTCAGCTCTAGCCGTCCTGCTCTTATGCTGCTTGCTGTTGTAGTTTGCCATCCAGTCAGGAAGGATGACCGCTCTCAAGAGTTCTTGCACGGTTACTCCCCTTTCCCTCGCGATATCTCTGAGTTTTCTGTAAACATCTCTTTCAACAGTCTGCATGAACTTGATGTTCAATCTTCACCACAGATATCCCTATTCCCGGCTTGGAGATAATAGGACAACGTCCACAATTACCGCCGTATGTGGGATACTGTGTGCTATCTGGTGATAACTGTAGAAATTCGCGTCACGTGAGATTGTCTAGGTCCGAAATCTTCCCGCAAGGGCTGCCGAGAAACAACCCAGAGGGAGACTGCGACTCGATTGTACACCCATGGGAAGGGTGCCGGGTTGAGGGAGACCTCATCGTTCGACCCGACCGGGTGACAGGGTGGACCCGCCGGATGAAGCCGGATTATTCCTGAGATATCGACGCCATGATTCCGCCTGGGTCTCAGGGCACTTCTCCTGATAGAATCCTCGCCAACGTGACTGTGTCGATATTTCCCCCAGAGACTACACAGACGACCTTCCCTGCACTCGCCTTGCCTGAAAGAGCTGCCGCGACCGAGGCCGCGCCTGCACCTTCAGCCACAACCCGGTTCCGCTCGACGAGCAGGCGAACAGCATCCGCAATCTCCCTCAGCGAAGAAGTGATACTGCCATCGACCAACGGTCTCACGATCTTGAATATTTCTGGAAGAACGCTCTTCCCGCCGATCCCGTCCACAAAGCTGGGAACGCGGTTTACATCCATCGCTCTGCCTTCTCGGAGGGAGGCTGCGAGAGGGGCGGCTGTCTCCGGCTCGACCGCGTAGACCCTTGTATCGGGTTTCTTCGCATGAATCGCGCTAGCAATTCCGGCAGTGAGCCCGCCCCCTCCGAAGGGGATGATCACCGAATCCACTCCTGGAACGTCTTCGAGTATCTCCAAGCCGATGGTCCCGTTCCCTGCGATCATCCTCTCGTCGCTGAACGGATGGATGAACAAGGCATCAGCGAGAGGGGCATACCTGTGGCTGGTCACTACCTTCCAGACCTCGTCGTATGAGACCTGGATCGTCTTCGCTCCGAACCGTTCAATGGCTAGCAGCTTCGTCTTGGGCGCGTTATCGGGAACTATTGCAGTACACGGAATGCCGTTCTGCCGAGCCTGCCAAGCTAGGGCCTGGGCCATGTTTCCCGCGCTACACGTGTATACTCCACGAGATTTCGCGTCCTGCCCTGCGAGCGCGATCGCGTTGGAGGCACCTCGAACCTTGAAAGAGCCTGTCGGCTGCAGATTCTCCAGCTTCAGATAGACTTCCCTTTCAGGATCGTCAACGTTCAGCCTCACAATAGGAGTGCGTAGTACTAGGCCGTGGATCCGTTTACGCGCGCTTTCTATCTGAACAAGGGAAACGGGCTCTAGAGGATGCTCGGTGATCAACAAACCCCTACCAGCTGCGAGATTCGAGCCTGCTAGGTGTATAATATCCTGTTGAATTCCCGCCGAAGCTTCGTCGCCTTCGTTCTGACCTTGCTCGGCTCTTCCCCTTTGTAGACCCGGACGAGAAGCTCTGCCACCCGTTCCATATCCTGTGCCTTCATCCCCCGTCGCGTTGCTTCACATGTCCCCAGACGAATCCCATGGTCAACGATGATATTCGCATCCTCTAGCCGTTGCGTAAACGCCTCAATCTCCTTCTGATCCTTCACGTCCAGAATCGTCTGGTGCGATTCAGTGAACCCATATTCCGAGCACTTCACCGGGACCCCTCCTTCGTGCAACGCCTTGGCTAACGCCTTCGAGTTCGCTATGACCTGCGCGGCGTATTTTCCACCAACCCGACGGGCCTCGTCCAATGCCCACAACAGCGCGGCGACCCGATTCCAGTGCGCGTTATCTACCAAACCCGGAAACTGGCGCCCCTTCACCTCAGATTCACAACCCCTCTTCCCCATGATGATCCCACCTTGCGGACCGAACAGGCTCTTGTGAGTAGACCCCAGTAGAAGCTCCGCACCTTCCTCCAATGGTTTCTGAAATTTGCCCCCCGCAATCAACCCCAGCACGTGCGAACCATCGAAAGCAATCCTGGACCCCGCCGAGCTGCAAGCGTCGGCCAGCTCTCTGACTCGATGCGGAAAAAGGAAGAATGACTGGCCGAACACTACAAGCGAAGGCTTCTCGTCCCCGATCAGGCCCCGCGCCTTGTCCACATCGATATTCATCCGATCGGAATCAAACGGAAAATACAAGTTCCGGACGTTGACAAAGGTTGGATATCCTGCCTGGTCACTCAACCCCGGGTATCCCCCGTCCACCGGATTGACGGTGAGGATTGAACCGCCTGGCTTCGTAAGGGTCGACACGGCTATCATATCGGCCATATGGCCGGACAAGGGTCGGAGGCTCGCCCAGTCAGCCCCGAAGACCTCACACGCCAGCTTCTCGCCGAGAGACTCCAGCTCGTCCATAAACCGGGTTCCCTTGTAGAACCTGTCATCAGCCCGATACCGGTGGCCCATATCCCCGGAGAGTAGCTGTCTTACAGTGTGGCTGGTCAGATTCTCGGACGGGATCAGGTT
>VBBG01000153.1 GCA_005882905.1 Candidatus Bathyarchaeota archaeon
ATCCAACTGGCGGCCGCCGTGATTGGAAACGACAACGCCTCGTGCGCCGCGGTCGACGGCTCGCCGGGCATCTTCGCCTGTGAGAATTCCCTTCAAAACTAATGGGAGGCGCGTTGTTTCGCGAAGCCGATCTATGACATCCCAAGTATAGGAAGCCTCCTTGCGAATGTGAGCACCGTCACCGTTGACGTTGGGGCTTCTGAGAGGGCGAACTACTTCGCTGCCGTTTCCCAGAGTAATCGCTGAGGCGAGTGGAGAGCCTGCTTGGGTCTCTCGGTCGCGGGTCCCGGCGACCGGCATATCCACGGTCAGGAGTATGGCTTTGAAGCCGGCCTTCTCAGCCCTCTCCACCAGGCTTCTCGTCGCACTGAATTCTGGCTGAAGATACAGCTGGAACCATCTAGGACCATCAGGCGCAGCCCGTGCTATGTCCTCTAGCGAGATGGAGGAGAGGGTGCTGAATGCTGCAATAATGCCAGCCTTGCTTGCTGCTCTCGCCGTGGCCGCCTCGGCATCAGGGTGGACAAGTCCATGGCTAGCGGTTGGGGAGACGTAGAAGGGGGCAGAGGTTCTGGTTCCGAGTAGCGTCGTGCCGATTTCAAGAGTTTCAACATTCACGAGAACTCGGGGCCGGAGTGTTCTGCGATGGAAGGCTTCACGATTGGCCCTCATGGTCCATTCTTCTCCCGCACCTCCCTGGATGTACGCCCACGCGGCTCTGTCGGCCTTCTTCGCTGCTGCTTCCTCAAGGTCGCTCAGCGTTGAGAAGCCCACCTGCAATTCATCGTCCATAGTGCTTCTATACCGGCTCGCGTGTTCTCTAGTCTGATTTGAGTCCTTCAGTGCAGAAGTACCTATCAGAGGGCAGAAGGATTAACCGTAGCCGCGGCTTCGGCGATGCTCTTCCTTAGCTCTGCAACGTTCTGAGCCACCGTAGACATCTGATTGTAGATGCTGGACCCGGCTACCAAAACGGTTGCGCCTGATCTTACGGCTAACGGTGCTGTCTTCGGATCGACCCCACCGTCGACAATGATCGACGCTTTCGAGTGCCGCTGCCCTATCTCTCGTCTCAGACGCTGAATCTTGATGAGCTGATCTTCCATGAAACGCTGTCCCGCGAAGCCTGGGTTGACAGTCATCACTTGAACACAGTCCGCAAGATCGAGGATTCCCTCTACAGCTGTGGCCGGAGTCTCGGGGTTTATTGCGACGCCCGCTTCGACCTTTAACTTCTTGATCGACTGGAGGACAGTCGGGAGGTCCTTGCAGACCTCTTGGTGCACGATGATCCTGTTCGCGCCTGAACGAGCAAACTCTTCGAGAAAACCGTGAGGATTGTCTATCATCAGGTGAGCGTCTAAGAATAAGCTAACAGATTTTCTCAGCGATTTGACGACCCCCGGGCCGAATGTCAGATTTGGGACGAAATGTCCGTCCATCACGTCTATCTGGATTCCTTCCACGCCAGCTTCTTCAGCTTCTTTCGCTTGTTGGCCTAGGCGGGCAAAGTCAGCACTTAGAATCGAGGGCTCGATCGAGACACGTGGCTTCATGCAGCCTGGCCCTTGGACCGGTAAAGAGTCTGAAAGTCTTGAACCAGATCAGGATCACCAAGATACGTTGGGACACGCTGGACGATGCTCGTGGGTTCGACGTCTAGAATGTTCCCTGTGCCCATACTTGCTCTGCCTCCCGCCTTCTCTGTAATGAAGGCGAGCGGGTTGGACTCGAACTGCAACCGATACTTTCCCTGCGGAGCATCGATCAGCTCTGGATAGGCGAAGAAGCCACCTCTGGCGAGGACCTGGTTGTAGTCGCCGACGAAGGAGCCGCCGTATCGGAGCGAGAGCTTGCGCTTCTCCAACCCTTCCACAAACTGTCTGACCGTCGGGGTCCATTTGTCTCTCAACCCGCCGATCCCGTAGACTGTAGGGGGTCTGGGAAGCTTGTGGATCTGTCCGTCTGACACGAACCTTCTCGATCCGACGCCCGTTCCGGCTGCTGCGGAGAGCCTGACTCCATCCTTGAGCGCGAGTACCAGCTGTAGGAACGGGCCGTAGAGGAAGTACATGGCCGCAAGAAGGTCCCTGCCCTTCGCCGGGAGCGACTTGTCGTGATAGACTCCGACTATCGTTCCGAGAAGGTTGTTGCTCTTCAGATTAGAAGATCCATCCAGAGGGTCGAGGACGACCGAGTATTCACCTGACTTCGACTCGGCGACATCCTCCATCTCCTCTGAGGCGACCCTCCTGACGAGGCCGCTCCTCAGGAGTTTCTTTGTGAAGAGCTCGTTTGACCAGACGTCGATCTCGAGCTGTTTCTCTCCATAGACGTTAACGCCCCCCGAGTATCCTAGCTCTTTAGGAATTCGCTGTTGCACTAATGTGGAAAGGTCGGCGAGTAGTGAGACTAGCTTTGAGAGGCTGCTATCCTCTGTCGACGTCAGGTCCGCGAGAGTGCTCTCCTTCAAACGACTGCCCTTTTATCTTCACGCTTGACGGTTCATTTCAATTCTTTGATGACTCTCGAATAAGCGATCCAGGCAGGCTTCGGACCGCCTCTACTGTCGAATAGACCAAAATGGTTTTCCTGTGGCGGAAAAGATCTCCACGATGTGTCAACATAGCGCCAGATCCCAATCCCGGTCACACCGTCTAGAGAGTAGGCTTGTCGGGTGGATCCCTCTACGTACTCGCTCTGGCGATCAGGCGAGTATCCGAGGACTGAGGGCCCGCTGGGATAACCTGTCTCCGACACCATGACTGGCTTTCCAAGTGCTTTTGCCACTTCGTCACCGAGCTTCAAGACCCTGGTATTGATCGGGTGGGCGGATTTGTAGTTAGGGTAGAAGTCGAGGCCTAGGATATCGCAGTAGGATGAATATGCTCCAGGTTCCAAGGTCTTTGCGTCGGCTTCGAGATTGACTATTGTAGTCGCGTTCGGGTCTTCTGTGTGAACGGCGTCGTTGAGTGTTCCGAGAAGTTCTTGTCTGAACCCGTGTTCTTGTATCCAAGAGAGTCCGGAGCGCCATCCTCCAGCCTCATGTTC
>VBBG01000139.1 GCA_005882905.1 Candidatus Bathyarchaeota archaeon
CCACGGCCAACATCGCCGGAATCTGGTCCGGATACACCGGACCCGGACACAAGACCGTCCTTCCATCCGTTGCCAGAGCGAAGATGGACTTCCGCCTAGTACCGGACCAGGATCCGGCAAGGCTTGCTGGCAAGCTGAAGCAGCATCTCGCACGTCACGGGTTTGAAGACATCGAAGTCAGCCTGCAGGCTGAGAATCCCGCTGCCCGCACTCCGATCAGCTCACCAATTGCAAAGATGGCGGCCAGAGCAGGCAAAGAAGTGTTTCACAAAGAGCCGGTGACGCTGGTGACTTCGGCCGCCTCGTGTCCCATGCACTATTTCACAAACACACTACGGCTGCCAACTGTCGCCATCGGTTGCAACGATCCTCGGAGCAACACTCACGCGCCTGACGAGAATCAGAGGATCGATGTCTTCGTTCAGGGAGCCAAGTGGATAGCCATGGTTATCGAAGACTTCGCGAAAAGCTCGGAATAGGCTAAGACGCCTCTCCCAAGAAAATGCGAGCTTCGTCAATCCTTGGCGCTATGTGCCCTAAGAAGCTGAGCTATTTTCTCGTCCTTGCGTTCAGTTGCCACCATCAGCGGGGTCTTCCCCTGAAAGTTCTTGGAGCCAATATCAGGCTCAGCGTTCTCAAGGAGCCATCGAGCGATTTCGTAATTACTGTTCGCAACTGCATTGTGCAGAGCCAGAGTTGTACCGGACTTTGCGCCATGACTGTAGACCAGTTGGACGAGTTCGAGCTTGTCGCTCCAGACCGCGTGCGGTAGGAGTGGTATTCCATGGGCGCCGGTAGCGCTGGCGCTTCTAGGGTCCTCCTCGAGTCGGCGTTCGACCTCGTCACGCTGGCCAAGCATGGCGGCAGTACAGATCTCGAGTGGCGCTCCGTTATCGAGTAGATACCTAGCGACTTGAGCGTTGCCTACCTGGGCGGCGGCCTGAATCGCGGTCTCCCTATCATTGTCGTTCCACTGATACGAAGCATTCAGCAATTGTGGATTCTCGGCCAGCATCTGTCTGACCCTCTCTAGGTTTCCATGGCCCGCGATAACAAATTCCCGAATCTGCTCAATTGAAGGGGGTTGGTGCTGCGTCTGCACGAGTTCCATTGGTCAGGAGAATCACATAACCCTTCTCTCTGATGAAGGGGTTGGACCCGTAATTTTGACTGCCGCACTCTAATGCTGATTACAGATGAATACGTGCGTACCCATCGAATTGTTAGTGCTTAGACAGGCTGGCATCCTGTCGTTCAAAGTAGTGCCTGCTAGGTAGCTAGCCGCCACGAGTCCTCTTGAAGGATCTGAAGTGTTACTGGTTTGCGCGTTCCTTTATTCGTCTCTGCATTTCCTCAGGCGGCACATCCTCGACATGGGTAGCGATTCCCCAAATGTTACCGACCGGATCCTTAACGTTGGCATTTCGATCACCGTAGAACTGGTTTGTTGGTTCGCTGATCGATGTCCCACCTGCTTCCAACGCTTTCTTGTACACCGTGTCAACATCGTCAACATAGACGTAGAGCTGGCTTGGCATTGCCCTATTCTCCGAGGTTGCATCAGCCATCATAATGACGGAGTCTCCGATTTTCATCTCGGCGTGAGCCACGCGGCCTTCAGGGCCGCTCATGAAGTCCTTCTCTTCTGCGTTGAAGGTACGTTTCAAGAACTCGATCACTTTTGGGGCTCCTTCAACGATCAGGTATGGGGTGACGGTATGGTAGCCTTGGGGCACGGGTCTCACTTTTGTAACAGATTGCATAGGATTTACTGGCTAGACTCGCCTGAGATAAGAGTTGCTGATATGGGAGAAAGTAGTCGAGCCCCGGAGCGTTCTGATTAGCGGACTGGCTGCTCCTGACCGGTAGCGGCGAATTCATTGGTCTCGCGATGTTTCGAAAATCATACGGGAGCTAGGGGCAACAGTTGTTTCCTCACCAAATCAGCCACCGTCAATCCAAAGCGTTGATGCTCTTCCGCGTCCCAGTGTACACCATCGGTCTCGCTTGGGACCACGACCCTAGCCGCGTCAAGGAAGGCGACTCCGCTACTTGTTGCCACTTGAGCATAAAGCCCGCCCAGCTCTTGCGATTTCTCGATCGCACCTTCCAACTCGTCATCCACAGACATCGTCACTAGTGATGGAGAGATCAACAAGACTTTGGGGATAGTCGAGTCGGGACCAATGTTGCTCTTGAGGATCAAGCGGACTAGCGTTTCAGTTCCAGCGGCAATGTCCCGAGCTCTCAGCTCGAAGCGTTGTTTGAGATCGTTTGTCCCAAGCATGAGAATGACGAGGTCGAGTGGCTCGTGACTCTTAAGGCATGGGATCAGGTAGTCCC
>VBBG01000140.1 GCA_005882905.1 Candidatus Bathyarchaeota archaeon
CCGATTACGACTAGAATTGAAGAGACCTGAGGGGTCATCCAAGGAGGCGCCCCCAGAGAATGTCATCTTTACGACGTTCTTGTAGGTCTCGCCGGTGCAGAACAACCCGTCGTGGGACCACACAGCTGTCCTCCACTTCAGCTCCTCGACGACCTTAGGGTCGGTTTGCTTGATCAAAGCGTGGAGGCGGGAAAGCATCTCTCCGCGCTGGTCGCCTAGCTCCTGGATTCTCGCGTCTATCGGTCGAAACCTCAAACGCAAGGGCGTCCTTGCCCTTGCGTCAAGGTCGCTGCGCTCAACTCAGCCTGGACCCGCACTTTGTGCAGAAGGTGGCGGAGGACACATTCTGTGTGCCGCAGGTGGGGCAGAGCTTCACTCCTGGCGGAGCTGTCGTTGTGGGTCCCGTCCACATCGGGCTTGGGGGAGGCTGGGAGATTCTAGCGAGGTTGGAATAATAGTAGACAGCCAGTAGTATTGGGAACAATGGCTGGTAGAACGCTGAAAGGATGCCGTTGACCACCGGGCTGGCGATACCGAAGAGCCCGCTGATCGCGCCTATGATGACCGATGCTATGATGACGATTATCCCTAGGACGAGGAGCGTCGCGAAAGTCTTGAGCCACCTCTGGCCTACGAGGACACGGCTCCTCCCCATGCTTTCGGTTACTCCTTTGTTCTCGATCAGGAGGACGGGGAGCGCGAAGGAGAACATTATCGCCAGTATGATCCCGGGGACGATTAGAGCGATGAAGCCTAGGAAGACGATGATCCCGACGATTATGTTGAGCGCCCAGATCGAGAGAAGTTTTGAGACAGCGAATCTGATGGATGTTCCGAAGTTAGCCTCTCCCTTCGTGATCTGTTCAGAGGCCAGTTTGATTGCGCTGCCCTCGGCAATCGTAGAGAATACGATACTCACAACGAAGATCACGCCGATGAGCAGGAAAAACGCTACAAGCCATGCGGAGAACCAGCTGGAGAACTGCTGAGGCGTGGGATTGAGAGGAAGAGTCGGAAGGACGAACGCTTGCCGCGCCAGTGTAGTGACGACCTGGACGATCACTCCCACTATCGCAAAGAGAACGAAATACTTGGCGAAGTCTCGCCGGTACACCTCGAAGGTTTTCGAGATAACCTCGCCGAGGCCCAGCTCGCGGCTGATACCCTGCTCCGGTTGCATCGTCATATCAGCTCATCCTGTTATGGGACGCAATGGGACCCGGTATAAAAGCGGAATAACTTCTCAAAGTCGAGAACCAAATCTACCAGATGTCTTCACCGATCTCTAGGACGGACACTCGCGAACCACGAAACATTTGTGCTTGATAAGGCGTTGGTTGTGAGAGGCATCGAGTTTGTGCGGAGATGCATGGTTTATTTGCAACTTGGATTAGTCTCAACTAAGCCCTAGCAATCCCGCCCGTGCTTACGCCGATGCTGGTTCGACAATCGGTACAGGTCAAGATGAACATCAGCCCGACCACCGTAAATTTTCATGAGCAGTTGCCTAGTGCTCTTCTTCAAGATCTCATCAGCCCTCCTTTAGCCTTAG
>VBBG01000141.1 GCA_005882905.1 Candidatus Bathyarchaeota archaeon
CGGGCGCTTGGAAGTCTTGGAGATTCACACTCGCGGTATGCCGTTGGCGGAGGATGTGGATCTGAAGAAGCTGGCGGATGTGACGCACGGTTTTGTCGGCGCGGATCTCGAAGCCTTGGCAAAGGAGGCGGCCATACGGGCCCTGCGTAGGATCCTGCCTGAGATCAATCTTGAGGCTCAGAGCATTCCAGGCGATATTCTGAACAAGATCATCGTAAAAATGTCCGATTTTCTGGACGCCTTGAAGGAGATCGAACCCTCGGCCATGCGGGAGGTCCTGGTCGAGATTCCTGACGTGTCATGGGATCAGATCGGGGGCTTGGAGGATGTGAAAGAGGAGCTGCGGGAGGCGGTGGAGTGGCCGTTGAAGTATCCCGACCTATTCGCCCAGCTGAACGCGAGCCCGCCTAAGGGGCTGTTGCTGTACGGTCCGCCCGGGACGGGCAAGACGCTGCTAGCTAAGGCGGTGGCGCATGAGAGCGAGTCGAACTTCATCAGCGTGAAGGGTCCAGAGCTGCTGAACAAGTTCGTGGGCGAGTCCGAGAAGGCGGTGCGAGAAGTCTTTCGGAAGGCCCGTCAGGCTTCGCCTTGCATCATATTCTTCGACGAGATAGACTCGGTGGCGCCTGTCCGGGGGAGCGGCGGGGGCGAGACTCATGTCACGGAACGGGTGATCAGCCAGTTTCTTACCGAAATGGATGGATTGGAGGAGCTGCGGAACGTGGTCATCATAGCTGCCACGAACCGGCCTGACATTATCGACTCGGCTCTGTTGAGGCCGGGAAGGTTCGACCGGCTATTGTTCGTGCCCCCGCCTGATCTCGAGGCGAGGAGGCAGATAGTTAGGATTCACACCCGGAAGACGCCTCTTGCGGAGGACGTGAACCTGGACGAGATTGCGCGGCGGACGGACGGGTATACCGGGGCTGATATCGCGTCAGTGGCGAACACGGCTGTGATGCTCGCCCTCCGGGAGCATATTTCGAAGGCTAAGGATCCTGAGGATGCTAAGAAGCGGGCAAAGTCGTTGAGGGTGGGGAAGCGTCACTTTGACGAGGCGTTACAGAAGATCAAGCCGATGTCGAGCGCGGAGCTGAAGATGTACGAGCGCTTCTCCCAGCAGTTCTCCGAGGCGGCGAGGCCGAAGATACAGCCGAGCGCTGTAGCTTAGTCCCAAGCCTCCTGCTACATGACCCGGTTTGTGCCGGGGCCTGAGGGTCGAGGTGTTGTGGGGGAGAGAGGGCGAATCTAGGAGTAGAATTCTAGCTTCTTAGCGGGGTTTCTTTCGCGTCGAAAGAAAACGGTTCGGGCTAGGGTTTCCCCCGCCCGATCGTGGAGTTGAGGAAGGGTCGGCGTGTCGTCTCTGTGAGGATTCCGGCGTGGGAGATGAAGGTGCCGGGTTGGGCTATGGGCCTGGCTATGGTTGTCTGGATGCTTGGCTTCACGGCTGGCGCTGTGTTGAGCCATTCTGGGACTATGACGGTGCGTATGAGGGACTGCACTGTGACATCTCTCGCCTTTGCCTCTGTTACTAGCCGGTGGTAGGTTTCTATCCCGAGTGACTGCATAAACTTGGGCATGAGAATATATCTTGTTCTGTCGTTAGAGATAAACGTTGAAGTTTGATCAGAAAGGTTGGAAGAAGAAAGTTCACGTTCACCGTATTTGAACGAGTCTGGAAGAAAGTTTTCGGTTTTTATTTCGAGAATTTACATACAGTTTTCTAGCAATCGGCTGGCTGGTGGACGAGTTTGCGTGCGCCCTATCTGTTCGACAAGTGGGAGGAATAGTTTTTCCTGTCACGTATCTTCTTTTCTCGCTGATTTCTTGTTGACTGGATTCTTGGATGAGAATGGTTCGTAATTTTGGAGTATATAGAGCATATGGTACGCTGAGACCTTCCTTTGTGGGCGACGATTGTGTTGGGGTCTGTTGCTGAACGGTTCTTGAGAGTGGAAGGATGTAGAGCGGGGGCGTGGCTTGGAAGGGTTCCTTTCTACGATCCGGGAAAGTTTCAGATAGCTATTTAGAGGCCTTCCGCGCATACCACGGCTTGCCGTCAGTGTACTCGCGTACGTGGAGGTGAATTGCTTGTCAGAAGAACCAAAGAAGGCGGAGAGGGCTCCTGCCCCGGTGCGTAGAAGTGACATTCCAGCGGACACGATACTGATCGGTAAGAAGCCGATCATGGCTTATGCTACGGCTGTCATGATGCATTTTAACACGGGCGCCAAGAAGCTGAGTCTAAAGGCTCGTGGAAGAGCCATCAGCACGGCTGTTGATGTGGCTGAGGTGGTGAATAACCGCTTCTTCCAGGGCAGCCTTGTAAAACATGTGAACTTGGGCACGGAGGTTGTCGGTGAAGGCCAAGACGCGCGGAACGTCTCCACCATAGAAGTAGTGCTAGAGCGGACTAAGTAGATGGTTTGGAGAGCCTGAGACACTAATCCCCTTTCTTAGGGACACCGTCTGTTTTTCGAGGCGAGTAGACGAGAGAATTCTGGACTTTTTTCTCGAGAGATTTTGACGCCCGGGGGGGGACGGGTTAAGCATGCTTTCCGGGATTGGAAAACGTACTTTTTCGTCTGGTCTGGACGTTCTTGAGCGATTGTGGACGTTATTGGGACTGTTTGTGCCCATACCGTCTTTGGTTGTCTCCGTCAGTGGGTTAAAGATGATTTATTTCGAGGGATTGACGTATGTTCTGTCGCGGTCTCGATAGGGACACGCCCTAGGTTTGCGGGGATTCCTCTCTTCTTCGGAGATGGATGAGCCTACCGGAGGGGACGCCGGAGATCGCTGGGACATGTGGGAGATGGAACATTTGGATGTGGAGAATCGCGAGGACGGATATAGTGAGCTTCTGGCGAATATTCGCCGGTTGACCGTCATGGTCTTGGACGACCTGGACGAGGGGTCGCGTCTGAGGACGCTGGATCAGGGGCAGAAGAGGCTGTTGAGCGCGACTGGGACGCGGTTGTTGAGGCTCTGGAGGCTGGCTCTGCGCGACGGCGGGTCCAGGAGACTAGTGGAGGAGGCGCGTAGGATTGAGGGATTGGTTTCGGAGACAGACGAGCGGCGACGGAAGGGTGTGGAAGGCTGAGACTGGACCAGAGCGAGGTCTTGAGGAGAGGGTGCGCGATAGGATGGCAAGAGAGCTACG
>VBBG01000142.1 GCA_005882905.1 Candidatus Bathyarchaeota archaeon
TGGACGTGAAGCTGAAACGACGTATTGTCCCAGATCAAACCTTTGGAGACGAAGACATCACTGTAGAACAACACATTGAGAACATGGACAAGACTTCTCTTGTAAACCTAGAGCTTGTCGAGATCATATCGGAGAAGAAGATTACTCCCCGAAGGGGCACCAATAAGACCATGGCCTCGCTAGGCGCCTTCGAAAAGCAGGAATTGGACTTCGAATTCCCAAGCCCTCCACGTGGAAATTACCAGATAGGCCCCCTCATTCTGAGAGCGAGAGACCCTTACGGGTTCTATATGGTCGAGAGAAAACTCGGACCAGAAACTCTCTCAGTTATACCGAGACCTGAACGGATCACCGGAGCGCAGCTTCGTCCACGACATGTCCTCGCTTGGCCCGGGACAATTCCGTCGAGATCCATGGGAATCGGAACAGAGTTTTACAGTATGCGAAAGTATGTTCCGGGAGACGATCCCAAGCGAATCAACTGGAAAGCCTCGGCCCGGCAGAACGAACTCATCGTCAATGAAACAGAGGCAGAGAGAATCACAGACGTAATGGTAGTGCTCGATACTGATGTCACAATATTTGAAGAGGCAGAAGACGAACTCTTCGAACGAGGCATCCGGGCGGCCGCGTCCATGGCAAGTCTCCTATTGAGACAGGGAAATAGGGTTGGGCTCATCCTCCAAGGAGGAGAAAGAGGCTCTCTCCCAGTCGGCTTCGGAAAGAGGCATGAGAGAAGAATTCTCTACCTTCTCGCCGAAGCGAAGCCAGGGCGACCTACGGTCTCGACGAGTTACGTGATGAATCTCTTGGCCAGACGAATGCTCCCATCCCGGTCTCAGATCGTCATTATCTCTCCCCTCCTAGAACCCGAGATTCGGGAGGGAGTGAATCAGCTTGCACAAGCCGGATACAAGATGCTAGTCGTCTCTCCAATGCCCACTCCGCCCTCAAAGTTCGGATTTGAAACTGAAAGGATAGGTTTCCGGTTGGCAATGCTAGAAAGATCTATTACTCTGCTGTCACTCGAAAAATCTTCAACCGTAATCAACTGGCCAAGAGAGATACCTTTCTCGGTGGTACTTTCAAAGGTGAACCGACAACGACCCATCCTCACGGCTTAGAAGTCAAGTCAACCGTCGCCATTCCGCTTCTCAGGATTAACCATCTGTTCATTGTCCCATGGGTAATCCTCAGCATACCACCAGCCGCGGTATACGGACAATCAATCCTAGTGACAGCAGCAATCACAGCACTAGGGATGACAGGGATGGCAAAGCGAAGCGGAACCACAGCTTCTCTCGCATCCGTGAGCATGCTACTACTAATGATCTGGGCAAAGATTGCCAGCGACCTGTTCGGACTGCCTGCTCCCGATACAGGCGTGCTACTGCTTCAATTCATGCTAGTTATCTTTCTAATGGAAGCATCGAATACCGCATTGAGCTTCCGGACCACGCTGAGACTGCTGGAGAACATGAACGATGTAGCCTCGACGGCCGCCCGGAAGAGAGTCACTCGGTGGGCCAATAACCAGCTGATGGGTCTCGCAAAGTTGACACTTGGAGCTTTCATGCTCACCATGGGTCTGCTCGTCTTCGGCAGCCTCGTAAATGTCTCCGTTGACCAGCTTGCTTTCGCTGGAATCCTAGTTCTGGCATCGGTCATCGCAATACTCTTTCTCCTGACGCACAGGAGAGAGCCGGAGACTGGCAGGGAATACCACTAGTTTCGGTAGTCTCATAGTTCTTAAGAATCTAAGATCATCCAGCCTCGGTCGTACTTGTCCAACTACGAGGCTGGTCGCAGGCTGGAGTATCGAGTCCGGGACTTGTTCCGGAGGAATGGATTTTTTGTGATTCGTGCGGCACAGTCGAAGCCGATAGACTTAGTCTGCCTCCGCCCTGGCCAATCTGTCCTGGTCGAATGCAAGGCAGGCAGCTCCTTTCTAGGTGAGAGAAGGAGGAGGGAGCTGTTGGACCTAGCGAGCCAGGCTGGCGCCACCGTTGTTCTCGCTAGGAGGAGAAGCCGGAAGGTGGAGCTGACAAATCTCGTCGACGGAAGTGTGGTTGAGCCGAAGACCTTGTCGAGACTATGATTGGTTGAAAGTCTCTTTGAGATTCCTAAGCTTTTCCAGCATCGAGAGCCAGCCGAATACTAGATTGCTATAGGCTGAGAGCCTTTCGGGATCTTTTTCCAGCTTCAACAGCTCATTGGTCTCGCTGATCTTTCCAATAACAGTCTGCTCGACGCTCTCGAGAAGCATGCTGGCAGAGACCGTTGCCTGGGGTCCTGTTGCCCGAGCGTAAACCACAGGCTTGTTGCACTTTGCGCAGAAGATTTCACCCTTGACTTTGAACAAGGGGCTGCCACAATTCGGACAAACGTCAGAGAGCATTGTCGCTCCTGATTTCAGGAGGTCGGCCATCCGCTTCACATCATCCGACATTGTTTTCTCCGCCCCCGCATCCGGCTTGACATCCTAGGCGGGCTGGCTGTGTATAAATCACACGGGACCTATTTCGGGGATGGAAAGAGTCAGAGCTAAGACTCGCGAGGACCAGCGAATCCTGCGCTGGGCAGGTCCGAACCGTTAGCGAGTAGGGTACAATTACCAATGCTGGATGAAACGATTCTTCGGAATCGATCCTGCTAGCGTTTTATTAGAGTAGCTTGGGCCTCTTTGAATTCTTCTTGGTGA
>VBBG01000057.1 GCA_005882905.1 Candidatus Bathyarchaeota archaeon
GATGATGCTGAGGCCTTCCTCAATCTCCTCGTCGAAAAGTATGGCGAAGCGCCTGTTCACCGTTCGAAGATCGAGCGCTGGGATGTTCTCCGGGGATTCATCACAGGCTCTGGACGGGTAGGCTTCGGCGTCTACGTTGATGTGGGGATTCTTGAACCAACGAAGAAGGATGCTCTCTACCCACTGCATAGAATGAGGGCTCAACTCGCGGACGGGGTTGGAAAATCTTCGAGGGAAATCATATACGAGAATGGTCTCGTGGACTATTTTCCCGTCGATGCGATCGTCACTGAACTTGATGGTGAGAAGATCACGGTTGAGTTGGCCGACAGGACCCGGGACCAGCTTCAGCAGTGGAAGAGGCTTGTCTTTGATCGCGTAATCACGGTCGGAGTCGACAGGGACTATGCAGAGAAGGTCGTTAAGACGGGAAATCTTGGGCTTGACGTTATCAAGATAGAGACGTTATCTCTGCTGGTTCAGTGTCTTGTCTGCAAGTTCGACACCGATGCGCCGGGAGTGATCGCGAAGATTGGGAACCGTCTTAGAGGCGTTGGGCTGACGGCTTTTAGAACTCCCGCGAAGGTTCTGTTAGCTTAGGTCTCGAGTATGAATCTGATAGACCTTCAGGGCTCTACTTTGTTCGGTTGTTCGCTGTTCTGTCGTACCTGTAACGTAGGTAGAGGACTTGGAGTCCAATACCAACCGCAGCAAATACGCCCCCGACCGTTACTGCAGTGAGGCTGTTGTTCGCGAATCCCCACCACATGAAAACTGCAGCAATAATGAGCGCGATCCCTGGGGGATTGGGGCTCCGAATATCCAGCATGTTCCATCCCTAGTACAATTCCCCTTTCGTAGCCTTAAGCAGAATGATACCTTGGTCTTTGGCTCTATTACTCTGAGTAGCAAGAGGAGGTTACATGCTTGGGGGACTAGCACGATCTCTTTCCAAAACTTAGATCTTTCGACAGCGATACCGGTCGACAAGTTGTCAATGTCAAGCTCTGACCATGCAGAGCCGCCTGATTGTCCAAGGTGGAAATGGGTGTTGGCAACAATGCTAATGTTCGCAATATATGGTCTGATGGTCTGGCTATGGTTCTGATGCTTTCCATGCTGCTAAGTCAGAGTTCACCATGATTGCTCCGCATCTGTGACAGCAATTGCCGCCTCAGCGGTAAGCCTATTCATGCCGTGACTAGGCCTTTCGTAGGACGGGAGTGGTTCTTGAGAAAGACTGTTCCGGTGATGGCACTGGTCGTAGTGTCTCTACTGGTCGTGGTCGCTGCGGCCTACTACCTCACTTCTCGCGATACTTCTCAGTGCAGTGATCCGGACTCAATATCGAGTCACGTCTACAATCCAGACCGTCTGGACGTGATCAAGTCATGCACTACAGCCTCAGGGTTTGTAGACGATGTCTTGAAAGAGGCAGACGGCGACTACCACATACGACTGGCCCTTGACTCTCAGTACGGCAGCCTCACCAACGCCGCGAACGACCAGTACCAGTACGGTGACCTCGTGGTCGAGATAATCTGTGCACTACCGATAACTCAGTCCGATGCTGTATCGGCCTGCCATAACTACTCAAACAGCCTCACAATTCCCAGCATCGACGACCATATCACCGTCACCGGACCCTACGTCTTGGACACGGGCCACCACGACTGGGCCGAGATCCATCCAGTCTACACTCTAACAATATCCTAGACTTCTGAAAAGCACCTTCTCAAGTGCGAGTCTAGCTAGTGAAGATTATATTCTCTCATTCATCGTAAATCGTGCCTCGTTGCCCTTCGATGCGTCTCAGAGAATATACTCTAACGAGTCGCGGACAGAACTTGGGCTGCGCAGCACCAGCAGCCCTTTTCGAGACACTCGCTCTGAAGGCGATGATCACAATGGGCGCAGACGCAGAGGAATTTGCCCGATTTGACCTTGCCCATTGCCGAGTAGTGAACTACCACGGTATCCGATACTAGAACCTGCTTAGTCAGAGACATTTTGCCAACAGCCATCTTGAGGAGGACGGGCGGGCTTAATCCCGTTGTGTAACTGTGAGAGTTGGCTGATCGGTTCTTACAAGTCCCATGAGATGCTGATGTGACGATTCAACTTTCCCGGAGAACTCTGCGGATTCTCAAGTGGTCGATCGGTTGAGAACGTAGAAGATTCTGTCCTCGTCGTCGACGATCACATCAGTCACCGAGAATCCTCTGTCAAAATAGTTCTCGAAGATCGTTCTAGCATGCAGCGTCCACGAATCAGCGGCGCTGAGGCTCACATCTCTAACTCTCCTAATGTTCCGCGGTATCTCGACGAGAAGCCTTGGAGCTTTGAGCCTGAGCCTAGCAGATACCGGGAGACGCTGGCCGTGGCTTGTGTTCTTCGTCATGTTGACCGGCTCAACTCCTTCCGCGAGTAATTCGTCAAGTGAGGTAGGTCTAGACCGTCTGATCCTCTCTCGCACTCTCCTGCTCCTGATGTGCCATTCGACTTCGAAACAATCAGTCAATCTCCTTCGATTCAGCGAATCATCCAATCGGCCATAGAGGTCTCTATGGTATGTGTTACAGACAGCGCCCAGCTTTCTGATGTTGAAGTAGGCGTTTCCAGCCTGGAGTGGATCGTAGGTCCACTTGACAAGGCTCTGGCCAATCTTGATGACGTGTTCTCGCTGGGCCAGTTTGAGCTTGAACCCTACGCCCTTCGACTGGTAGCTAATAGCCACGCCAGCGATGTGAGAGTAATGGTAAGGTCGACCATTGTCCAAGGCGGTGATCCCGAAGAGGACCCCGACCATCCTACGACCATCGTAGGCGCCGAGAACCAGACCGCCATGATGTTGAGCAGCGATCAGCAGATGCGCCGGAATAGTACTAGAAACGTCTTGTCTCCATGCGCTCTTCTGGACCCGTACCGACTCGGCGAACTGTACTGGCCTAGAGAGGCGCACAACCCGGATCAGGCATCGGACCAGCCTTAGGATAGGATCTTGGCTACTTCGCCCACGATTCTGTTCTTCTCGACATCTCTCTCCTCTCCAGTCTTCATGTCTCTGAGCCGGACCTTGTTTTCTTTGATCTCTCTCGGTCCGACAATCACTACGAGCCGCGCTTTGATGGAAGCGGCGTATTCCATCTGTTTCCTCAATGGTCGTTCTTTCAGGTCTCTGTCCGCCCGGACCCCGTCCACGCGGAGTAGTCTCAGAACTTCTATCGTCTCCTTTCTCACTTCAGAGCCTGCCATGACGACGAAGACTTGGCAGTTCTGGTCCGTGTCTGGGAAGAGCCCTTTCCTCTCCAGCGAGAGCATAAGTCGTTCGAAGCCTCCTGCCACGCCTGTCGCCGGCATGTCCCGCTTACCGTATATTCTGCTCAGCTTGTCGAACCGGCCGCCGCCGAAGACCGCGCCTACATCCTCGCCGGCCTGGTCGTAGGCCTCGAAGACCGTCCCATCATAGTAGCTTATTCCTCTGACGATTCCGAGGTCTATCTGAACCTTGGATGTCTTTCCGAGAGAGTCTACAGTCTCTATGGTTCCCGTCAGCTCTCGTAGCCCTAGGCTGATCATCTCGTTCTTGGGCAGCCTGTTCTCCAGACTCGGAAGGACTTCGTTAGGCTTTCCCGAGATATCCGCGAAACCTATGACGCGTTTGACCTTCTCTTTGGATAGTCCTGCGCGGCCCAGCTCTGCCTCGGACGCTTCGGGTCCCTTCTTGCCCATACCATCGACGATACGCAGCATTCTATCGAGTTGCTCTTGAGAGCGGACGTCGATGCTCTGGAGGAAGCCCTCGACAAGTTTCCGGTTGCTGATCCGGACCTCGTGGTCAGTTAGTCCTACGCTGTCGAGTATCTCTGAGCCGACGGCGATGATCTCTGCGTCGGCGGACTGTTCTGCCACTCCGTAGATTTCCGCGTCCCACTGGGTGTGGTATCGGTATCTTGCGAACTGGGGCTCGTCGTATCGCCAGACTCCGCCGATGCTTCCGATCTTTATGGGTTCGGGCAGGTCGAAACGGTTTGCCACCATTCGTGTCATGCCTACGGTCAGGTCGAACCGTAGGCCCAGGTTTCGGCCGGCTTTGTCTTTGAACCAGTAGATCTCCTCGCGGACTCCTGGGCCGGATTTCGCCTCTAGAGTCTCAAGGTTCTCGACTGGGCTTGGTTCGAGAAGCTGGAACGAGTAGCTCCAGAGCACTTGTCGGATCTTGTCTGCGAGCCATATCCTCCGGGCCATCTCGTCCGGCTCAATGTCTTTCATTCCGCGCGGAAGGGTGAATTGTGTCTCAGACGAGGATGAACGCCTTCACAGTGCTGTTTATTGTCCTTGGAAGTTTTCCGGATTCAGCGTGTAGTAGACTATGTCGGTGCGCCGGTCGATGACGGCTAGAACTAGATCCTTTCCGTCCTTGTTCGCCTTCGCGGATAGTCTTGCCAGTTTCTCGAGTGTGGATTCTCCTCCTTCGAAGACGATGGAGACGAGGCGTCTCATGGCTCCTTTTCCGAAGCTCTCGAAATCGTAGCCGGCCTCGCCTTCCCGGACCAGGTATCCCCGGTCTCTGAGGTCGCGGTAGACGAGATATTTTGTCCATATCGCAGGTTTTCCAACGGAGAGTTTGGTCACGAGCTGCTGTAGCGATCTTGTCTGTTTCGTCTTCTCGTCAAGGACGTTGATTCTTTTCTTCTCTACGAGGTAGAAGGTCTCGTAGGGGTTGAGGCTGATCTTTTCGCCGGTCAGCGTGCCGAACGCTTTCTCTCTGAGATCCATCAGCTTTCCGGGTTCTCGGAGGAATACTTCTCCCTTGGACAGATAGGCCTCGAGCGCTTCGACAACGATTGGTGTCTGCTCGGTTTTTGCTTCCAAGGGTCTCGGAAAGTTGGACGTGGGCCTGGGCGGCTATAAAGCCATTCAAATAGAAAGGAGCGGGACTAGTGTCAGAGTTGCGATGACTGGTAAGGGTCTGGAGCCTGTTAGGTGGAGGAATGGTGTGCTGGAGGCATTGGACCAGACTCTACTCCCGGCTAGGCTGTCCTATGTCCGGTTGAGGAGTCTGGACGAGGTCTGTGATGCTATCAAGACGATGAAGGTTCGGGGAGCGCCATTGATTGGCGTGGTTGGAGCCTATGGTCTTGGTCTTTCGTTGAAGAATATCAGGACTAACGATCTCGCCGAGGCGAGGAGGCAGCTTCGAAAGTATGCTGACGCTCTGATCCAGACGAGGCCGACGGGGGTCAATCTTCGGTGGGCTGTCGAGCGCGTCTTCAACTCGTCATCACATGCCAAGACCGTCTCGTCCCTAAAGGACAGTCTAGAAAGTGAGGCGGAGGCCATTCTGAAGGGAGAGCTTGAGTCTGCGAGGAAGATCGGCGAGTTTGGTGCCCCGCTCTTGGAGGATGGAGACACGGTTCTTACTCACTGCAACGCCGGGGCCTTGGCGACGGTTGGCTACGGGACTGCGCTCGCCGTGGTGAGGGCCGCCGTTGAAGAGGGCAAGGAGATCAGCGTGATCGCGACGGAGACGCGTCCGCTGCTGCAAGGGTCCAGACTCACGGCGTTTGAGCTGGCGCATGATGGGATTCCAGTGAGGATCATCTGTGACAGCGCGGCTGCGCAGGTGTTGGCGCGGGGTCTGGTTGACAAGGTTCTCGTCGGGGCTGATCGGATCCTCAAGACTGGTCACGTGACGAACAAGATTGGGACGCTGCCGATTGCCTTGTCGGCCAAGTTCTATGGGGTCCCGTTCTACGCGGCCGCGCCGTTCTCTACTCTCGATTTCGAGACGGACCCGTCTAGGGTCGTGATCGAAGAGCGGGACCAGCGGGAGGTGCTCTACTTCAAGGGTGCGCGTCTCGGACCGAGGGGGGTGGAGGCTCTGAATCCCGCCTTTGATATTACGCCGCCGGAGCTTGTCTCGGGTATTGTTACGGATGTGGGGGTTGCGGGTCCGCCGCTGGGGGAGAGTCTCGGTTCACTGGCGGGGCGGGTTTTGATGGTTTCCCGCTGATGATTATACTTTTTCTACTCTGAAAGATAGGGGTTAGGCGGGTATCCCATCAATCTCTTTTTTTATGAGCTGCGTCCCGATCTCGACGGGAATGTTGCCTACCGACTCTATGCGCTGCTTCCACGTGTCGCCGATCGCAACGAGCGCGTAGATTCCGATGACCTCCGCTTTTGCCTTGTAGGCGACCTTGATCATTGCCCGCTGTGTTTCTCCACTGTCTATGATGTCGTCGGCGATGAGTATGCCTTCGCCTTTCTTGAACGCGTCCTTGGACACGTAGAGGCTCTTCATTATCGCCGGGGGCATCACGTAGACTTCCTCGATGAATTCTCGGACTCCGATCTCACGGTTCTGTTTTGCTATGATGAGTCTCTTGCCTAGGCGTTGCGCGAGTAGTGTGGCGAGGGGTACTCCGTCGACTGCCGCGGTCATGACCTTGTTGATTCTCTTCCCGGCGAATGCGCCGACGGCCTGCTGGACCGCGCGCTCTAGCAGCATTGTGTCGTTGATTATTTCGGTGTTGTCGAAGAATCCTAGGTCGTCGAATTTTATTCTCTTGTGAAGCTCTCTCTCTAGTCCCATGTATTTCTGGAGTGTCTTGTTGATCTCTTCTGCGCGTTCTGCCGTTGGGAGTACGTGTCCTTTGACGTAGCGGCTGAGTACTGTCTCGGGGAGGTGTAGTATTCCTGAGAGTGCTCTGTATGTGTACTCTGTCTTTGCGAGATTGAGCAGCTCTATGGTCTGTAGTTTGTACTTGAGGTCGAGGATGCGCGACGTGTCTTTCATCGGTTGTGTCTGGCTTTAGCCTCTGCTCCATGTATAACGTTTTGCATTTTTCTTCGACGGCTCTTGACTATTCCTGTGCTGTTCTGGTATTTTCCAGTGTATGTTTGTGTCGCGGGTGTGCCGAGTCTTAGCATGGAGAGTTGGATGAATCTCTCGCCTCTGGTGAGCCTGACTGGTCTATCTCCGGCATTATGGAGACTGACTGTGAGTTGGCCTTGGAAGCCTGGGTCGACGAGTGCGAGGCTCGGGATTATTCCTTCGCGGGCGAGGCTGGAGCGGATGTGGAGTATTCCGAGAAAGTTTTCTGAGAGCTCTACCCGTTCGAGGGTCGCGGCTAATCTCTGCTGGCCTGGGTTGAGTTCTAGATCCCGATCTATTCGCAGGTCTACTCCGGCCGGGTTTAGTTTTGCTATTCTTGGCCGGATCTTTATCTGTCCGGTTTTTATCGCACTGGTTATTTCAGTGTCGGAGAGGGCCATTCCGGTCTTTGGATATGACGATTAGTCGCGATAAAATGGTTGGTGGGTCAGCTAGGTTGGTTGCTCTAAGGAAGCGTGTGGGATCGTTGCCGTTTAGGAGTAAGAGGAGGGACGGGGTGTTGGCTCGGATTATCAGCGGTACCGGTCCGTTGCGGTTCGAGCTGGACGATGATCACTACGAAGCGATTGTTGGCTCGATCATCTTTCAGCAATTGGCCGGGTCTGCTGCGAGGGCGATTCTGGACCGGTTCAAGGGGCTGTATGGTGGGAGGCTGCCGAGTCCGAGAGAGTATCTGTCAACGGATATTGATAGGCTCCGGAAGGCCGGGTTGTCGCCGCAGAAGATCTCGTACATTCGGGATCTGGCTGAGAGGCTCATGGATGGGAGGCTGGATCTGAAACGGTTAGAGGGGTTGTCTGATGAGGAGGCTATGAGGGAGCTCGACGCGGTGCGAGGAATTGGTCGTTGGACTGCTGAGATGTTCTTGATCTTCAAGCTGGGACGGACGGATGTTCTGCCGGTGGACGATCTCGGGTTGAGAAAGGCTGCGAAGCGGGCCTACCGGCTGCGGAAGCTTCCGTCGAGAGAAAGATTCGAAAGGCTGGCTGTGAACTGGCATCCCTACTCGTCGATATCGACTCTCTATCTCTGGCGGAGCACGGAGAAGCCGGAAGCCCCAGCAAAATGGTAGCCTCTAGAAAAACCCCACAGCACGGTTAGGGACCGAAGAGCGGCTTTTGTCTCGCGAGGAGCAACTACTTTTGAGATTTTGAGCGGAGGATCTTGACAGCTGGCTTGTTTTCCGCGCGAGCCTAAAGATTCGGGGCGCAGAATGGGCCGGTCGAACGTTTTCCGAGGTGCGAGTTATCAGCATGAATCAGCGTGAAAAATGTTGCGGATGAGAATCGCCTGCTCAGATTTCTGATCGGGGCTTGTTCTGAACGATTTTCTAGAATGGGTCTTTCAAGAAGTGCGGTTTTGTGTCGCGGGAATTTTTTTATTTCTAAATCCTAGATGGGTCCTCCTGCCGTCTGAAACGTTTCTGGACGATATCTCTGATTTCTCGCGTAGAACGGGCTGGTCAGCCGTTTTCAGTAGTTGCCGCGTGGCGGCCCCTCAAGCGTGCGAAACCAGCCGCCTGGGACCCCCCTCCCAGATTTCCGATCTGGGCGTGTTTTGAACGATTTTCCCCAGAGGATATTTTGCGTTTTTGGATTTCGAGAACTCGATCGGGATCAGTTTTTCTCGATCGTCGTGATTATGGGGAGTTTATCGCGGTGGATGATGGCTTATTATTGATATTCAGCCAAGAATCTCATCGTGGATGCTGAGCCCGTATGTCTGCTTCTGCTGATTCTTCACGGGAGCGTTATGCGGCTGTCGTCAAGGCTCTGCTTAGAGAGCCAGATGTGACCCAGTCAAACAAGAAGGGATTCGGGTCGACTGCGGTGTGGACCAATGGCAAGATCTTCGCGCTGCTCTCGTCGAAGGACGAGTTCGTCGTCAAACTATCACGGCCGCGGGTTGATGCTCTTGTCGCTGCGGGTGAAGGCAAACGGTTCGAGCCAGGCCCCGGTCGTGTGATGAAGGAGTGGTTCGTAGTAGAGACGAAGGGAGAGGAGAAATGGTTGGCGCTGGCGAAAGAGGCGATGAAGGCCGCGAGCTCGAAACACTGAGCAACCATGGTCAGAGTTTGGAGACCATCTCAAACAGGGTATTGGCCGTCTTCCAGTTTCGAGTCGTGGCTCTAACCGACAGCGCCTTTTCTACTGCATTGTTGGAGAGCTTGGTTCTCCCATATCCACCGGGGCAGTACAGGTAGATCTCATGAGCGGCTGCATAGAATCTGTCTGGACCGGGCGAGAGCGCTTCCAAGTTTTTCAGAGAATCCTTCTGCGCGGTCTCCGACAGAAAAGTGACATGTAGCTTCGATAGATCGATGTCTTTCTCTCTCAAGAAGGGGTTGTTCGTGATCACGTTTCGCATTTGCTCCCAATCTCTGATGATGACAGGTGTGTCAAATCCAAAGGAGTGGTGGATTGTCTCGCCTATCCGTTTCGAGACTGCTGCCGGATTTTCTGTCTGGGTCTGAAAGACGATGTTTCCACTCTGAACGTACGTCTCGACATTCCGAAAGCCAAGACCAGTGCACAGTTCGCGAATGGTCCATCCTGATTACTTTTTGTCCGCTTACATTGATGCCTCGCAGCATCGCGATGTAAGCCGGCATGCTTTGTTACCGATCGAGTTGTCCCTAATCTGGGTTCTAAGGACATCGTCGGGCTTTTCGGTTGGTGCAGCTTACTCGCAGGGCGGAGGAGCCGTGCCGAGACCCTGGATTATTTCAGAGTCTCGGCGAGCTTGTCGAAGGATTCGTTCCAGCCCTGCGAAGCCATCTCACTGTCTCTGCCGGACGGAAAGCCTGTGTGCTTTAGAGTGAGCCTGGTCTTTCCCTGATACTCTTCGAATGTTACCGTAACTACAAATTCTAGTGGAAGGTCGGGGCTCATTCCATAGTGAGTAGCCGGGACCACGTTGCCTTTCTCGTCTGCAAAGCTGTCTGTGGCGACGATCCGCTGCAGTGGAACGATTTCGCGATAGACGCCAGTGCTCCAGTAGTCTTTGCCGTCAGGTGACCGCATGCAGTAGAGGTATTTTCCACCCACTCGGAGGTCGATCTTGGCGAAGGGTGCTGTGAAGCTTCTGGGTCCCCACCAGGACTTTACACGGTCGGGGTCAGTCCAGGCCTTCCAGACGCGTTCGCGGGGTGCGTCGAAGACCCGTACGATTCTTAGTTCTTTCCTAGTTTGACTTTCCATCTTACTCGTCATTTTGGCCAACCGGGCGAAGCGGTCGTCCTTTTGGTTAAATGTGTTTGGAACCTTTGATTCAGTTGGTCTGCCGCTCGTGGAAGCGTGCCGGGTTGTTCTGCTGGACAAACCGTTGGATCCTGGAGGCGTCGCCCGGGGGGCGGGAACCTATGTATTGAGGGAGTATGAAAGTCATACTTGATAGAGGATGGAAGAGCCTGAGATTGCCGTAGTGGGGACGAAGGGGCAGGTGGTCATACCCCAGCGGATCAGGAGAGAGCTGGGGATAGGTTCGAAGACGAAGCTTGCGGTCTACATGAGGGGAAACAAGCTTGTGTTGACGAAGCTCGAGTTTCCGCACTTGGGCGAGGAGCTGAAAGGCCTGTTTCGAGAGATCGAGGAGAATTACAAGAAAAGACGGAGGCCGACCGAGCGAGAGATACTGGCTTCAATACAATCGTACAGGGAAGAGAAGCGGAGAGAATAGGGCGTAGCAGATTCTGCAGGTTGTCGTGGACAACAATGTCTTGATATCAGCTCTTGTGGGTCATGGGAAGCCGAGGCGTCTGCTGACTGAGCTGCTGGAACGACACCAGGTCGTCTCCTCTCCTCAGATGCTCGCTGAGTTTGTGGAGGTCATGTCGAGAGAGAAGTTTGCCGAGGTCGGCAGATCCCGACTCGCTTCGTTCCTATCAATCATTGTCTGTAGAACTCCGATCGTTTCTGTCAAGCATACACGTAGAGTGGTTGCTCAAGATCCTGAAGATGACATGGTTCTGAGCACGGCCCTCAAAGGAAACGCGTCCACATTGTCTCCGGAGTCGAGCATCTTCTAGGCCTGAAGAGATTCAAGGGGGTCAAGATAGTAACCGTGGACGAAATGCTGGAGACTCTAGGTCCTCGGACCGCCGCCACCTGATGCTCAAATGGGCATGAAGGCATAAGTCCCTCCCTTAGTTTTCGGCACCTGTGAAGTTGCCGAGCCGGCTAGATCCGCCAACATTGAAGGCTCTCAACAGAAGACTCTTGGCTTCGCAATTTCTCTCACGGAAGGCCTCGGGGCCCAGTGCGGCCGTGAAAGTGGCGGAAGCATGCTGCGGCATAAACTCCCAGGACCTTCTTGAGAGCTTCTCATCCTTCTGGGCACGAATAAACCGGTTCCAGGATTCAGACCTTACATCCGAGCTCAAACCCAAGGGGGGTCTTGTCAGAACTTGGACTGTCCGATCCACGATGCATACCATTCCCGCCAAGGATTACTACGTACACGTGCTTGGCGGCCCGGGCAGGCGGTTCCAACCTTGGTTCGATAATGCTGCGAAGAGACGTGGCATTCCCGACCGGGATTTTAGAGTCCGGTTTCTCTACCAGCCACTGCTTGATCACATCAAGGGACGAACAGTTACGTCAAACGAAGTCAAGCAGTTCATGGTTGAAAGGCTAACCCAGCGTGGTCTACAAGGCAGAAGAAAACTTCAGCGCGGATGGTCAAGCAAGCCCACCTATGGGCCAGCTTGGACAGGGGTGTCGGAGATGTCCCATCTCGGACTCCTGGTCAATGCGGGAAGAGAGGGTTCTGAGAGCCTCTGGATGAGCTCCGCCGACTATCTAGCTGCTGGGCGGAGTGTTCCGGACCCAGAAGATTGCATGGTTGAGCTGGTGCGCAAGTACATCGAGTGTTACGGGCCCGTGAGTCGTGGAGACATCGCATACTGGTCGTACCTTTTGAAAAAGGATGTGGACATGGCGCTTGAGGCTTTGAAGAAGGATCTGACCAAGGAGAACTTCCATTCCGGCGAGGAATATTTTTCTTTCGATAAAGACCCGAGAGAGGCACCTGAACCACTCAGCGCGGTTATCCTTCCTGAATTTGACAGTCTGATGATGGGATACAAGGACAAATCCAGGTTCCTTTCCCAGGACACGGTCAAGAAAGTCTTCGGGAGACTGGCGGCAGTAAACCGGACCATTCTTCTAGATGGATTTGTCGCGGCAACCTTGAAGCGGAAAAAAAACGCTGCAGGAATGATGGTGGATGTGAGCCCGCTACGAACACTGAAAGCCGGAGAGAGAAGGTCGATTGAGGAAGAGTTCGCGAACTACGCTGACTATCAAGGGACGAAGATATTGGTTGGATTCAAGGGATAGCGGTTTACGATTGTTGGCGAGCTGCTCATTCTTGCTTAAGCAGTCGTCTCCGGGAGACGCGTGGGATTGACCTTGAAAGCGTGCGTCCCAGTGGTATTCGAAGAATCTGACGCTCGGCATTGCGGTGCTCGCCGCGGGCGAATGGGCCGTGGTCAGGGACGGGCATGGCCGAAGTACATCAGCTCCCAGAGAGCCTCATCGGCGTGGCCGTCTAGGAGTTCGTCGCCGTGGTAGTGTTCAATGCGCAGCTCACCGGTGAACCGCAAGTATGCGCCGTCGAATCCGAGGAGCCTGGCCGTCAGCTTCTTTGGGCCCTTGATCTCGTCTAGGAATTTCATTGTGGCGAGGTCGTGGTGACGGGTGTACGTTGATGATGTACCTCTCGTCTCCGTCGGTGTAGGTGTAGCGGGTGACGTTGCTTACGGGCTTGCCGGTGTGCTGGTCGGTGTAGCGGCCGAGTTCCTCGAAGCGGAGCTTGGTCGGGTCGTCGGCGATGATCTTTCCGTCTCGGGCGAGCATGAAGACCGGTAGCTCACTGTAGCCGTACTTTTTCTCCGTGGTGATGTAGGAGTTGATCATGGAGTAGGGGCCGGCGGTGCCCCGTGCCCAGTACCAGTGGTGCATGAGCTTGAGCATCGAAGCGTTGCCCCAGTTGTGGTCGTGGTAGCCGACGCCACTGGTGGTGTGTGTGTCACCGTTCACGCGGTAGGTCGCTGTCACTCTGCCTTGGGGGACGGAGGGTAGCCATGCGAAGATGTCCTCGCCTTTCTCGCCGAAGAGCCAGTGTCCGGTTTCGGGCCGCCAGGCGGGTAATTGCCCGGTCAGTGTGACGTCGAGCTGGATCTCGTCGACCTTTGCGTGGATGGTGTAGGTATGGAGGTCGCCGCTGAACGTGTTCTCGCCGATGCGGACGTCACAGCGCTGAGTCGAGGCTGAGAACGTTGCCGGCTCCAGTTCTACGAGTTTGTCTATCTGTCTGCCGTTTGGCAGGGTTAGGTCGATGCGGATGGTCGGGGTCAGCGGCTTGTTGATTTCGGCGAGTTCCTTGGTCTGGAAGACCACGATCAGCTTGGCGCCGTCGTCTAGTTGGGCATCGAAATACCACCACTCCCAGTCGCCTGGGGAGCCGTCGGTCCGTCGCCCGTCCTCCCATGGCTGGATCAGGCTGGGCCGGATGCCGAACCGTTCATAGTCCTGTGGGTCCTTGGCGAGCCGGTTCGGAATGCTCATCACACGATGTCCCTCTTTCCGGACTGTGATTAGGCTCCCTTGTTCTTCTTTCACTGCTATTCGACGCTGTGTGTCAACGGATGCGTAGATTTAATCTTGGTTGCAAATAGTGGTTTCGCGTTAATCGTAGACGACTCTTAGCCGCTTTCCGGGTCGATTTCTCGACTGGCCAACGAAGCGGTGGCAGCAAGGACGATGCCGTTCCTCATCTTCCGGTCCAGCTCGAAAGGAGTCTAGGTTTGTTAACAGGTAGACGCTCGGGGCGTTTGGCCTCTGGTTACATCGTCTTAATCGGTTTGGTCGTCTGAACACGGCGGTGTCTGAGAGTGTGGCTGATACGAGTTCTCCGGGTCTAGCGCGATCCCCAGGCTACGAAAGACCGGCCGAGAACGCTAGTGGGGAGGACCGGAGGGTTGGGGACGAGAAGGCGTTCGCTTCGCTTCTGACAGATACTGTTGTGGAGTCGATGGCGGACATCTTGGGCGAGAACGTCTTGTCGCTCCTGATATCGAAGGGGATGTTGGACCATGCGGAGAATCCGGGAGAGCTGGAGAGACAACTGGCGTTGACGTTCGGGAACGGGTCTGTTGTGCTGGAGAGGATGATTGTGAAGGCGCTCTACCGGAAACTGGGGATACGTGCGGATTCAAGCTTCGGTTTTGATTATGCTAAAGCCTTGGACGTGGCGAGAAATGTCTTCGGGGAGACGAGGCGCAAATGGAAAAACGTGTTGGATTAGCCTTAGAACCCGGAATAGGAAACGCCGGATCTGTGCCGCGAGAGTAGCCAGTATACCTAATTTCCTAGATTTTTTCTGGTCTGCAGAATTTAGCATGGAAATGAGGTCGTAGACGGCGGGCTAATCATTCGACGATCTAGGAGGATTAACGTGATCGTGAGCAAGTTTCCAATTCCAAGGCATCTCTAAGGCGTTTTGCAGGGGACTAACAGGCCACCTACTTCTCGGGGTCCTCATCGATTTGACGGTTGTCTAGATACTCGTCTTCTTGTCGGGTTTCAATGATTTCTTTTCGAGTGATTCTTTCTAAACGAATGCTACGGCCTGCGTATCGTATCCTCTGTCGACGGCCGATACTGAATGGACCCGATAAGCGGCTTTGTAAGGGCCACAAAGTCGGTGCGGTCGCTTATGGTTGTCATCGCTCCGAAGGCACGGATTCGTGTTCCAGGGAAAGCCTCGGCTAATCTGTTAGCAGCCCCCAGTAGGGTCGACCCTCGCGTGATTATGTCATCAACCAAGAGAATTTCCTTCGGTGGTGGTCCTGATATTCGCCGCTGGACTCTCAGACTCGCGAAATGTTCCTTAGGTTTCGGCCTTTCTGATGCTCTGCTCGATGCGGCCTTTCTTACCGCCATGACTCGAACCAGACATGAGTCCACGCGGCTCCCAACCCCTCTTCTTACCAAAGCCGTTGCGATCCGCTGAGGTACCCAAAGTGTGTCTGGCAGCATTAGGGAACTTTTGGGTACCGGAACTAGAACAGTCTCTGGCTGAAAGAAATAGGCGAAGGGCAAACTGCTCATGTTTTCTTGAACTGCCTTGGCTATCCGTTCGGACATTAGTATCGGAGGGTCTCCACCAAAAGGGTCTTGCTTGATTGCAAGCATCACTTGGTATGCATCTTGCATCGCGGTTGAAGACGGGCGCGGACAATAGCAAAGGAGAGACCCGAAATCGAGGGATGTTATGCGCACGTTTCAGATTTGCATGACTATCTGACTTATTTCTTTGGACGATGGCAACACTTCTAGAACATGCTTAGGATCGGTTAGGACAACGGCGCCAAATCGGACCATTTCCTTTGGCCATTTTAATGAAGAGTCGCTTGCAATTGACTTCCAGATGAATAACGGTCGCCCAAGTCTGAGAGCTTCCCATCCTTGATGAAGCGAACCGCTTGTTTCTCCTGCTTCGACGATAATTGAAGCGTTCGAAATCAGCGCCATGGTGCGGTTTCGCATGACGAAATTTTTCCGTTGAATTGGGCTCCCAATGGGGAATTGCGAGATGACGAGATGATTGGTCATGATTTCCTGTTGGAGTTGTGAGTTCTTCTGCGGGTAAACACGGTTCAAAGGTGTTCCCAGCACCGCAATTGTTCGTCCGCCTTCTCTCATGGCTGTTTCGTGCGCCGTAGTATCGATGCCTTCAGCCAGTCCACTCACCACCACTACTCCTCTCTTTGATAACACGCTTGCAATGTGGGCTGCCGTGCTTAGCCCCTTTGCAGATGCCTTCCGCGATCCTATGATTGCCACTCTGGGCCTTGGTAGAGGGATTTTCATTGGACCTGCGGAAAAGAGCGTGGAAGGTGCGTATTTCCTCTCAACGTCGTTGAGCGGGCCCAGAAGCTCCAAAGGAGTTAATGTTCGGATCTGAGCCTCCATTGGATTT
>VBBG01000127.1 GCA_005882905.1 Candidatus Bathyarchaeota archaeon
CGAGATCGATATAGTCAGTTATCGTTCCCGTGCTGCTGGATCCTGGACCGGTCAAAGTTAGGCTTACCGAGGCCAGGGTCGTGCCAGGACTGGGCACCCCTGCGCCACTCAGAATGCTAATTGTTACCGTGTGGGGACTGGCGTCCGTTGCCGTGTCTGTGAAGACTATCTTTTCCATCCAGTGCCCTTCAGTGAAGGTGGCACCGTTGAAGAGGTTCTTGTTCGAGCCAGTAGCGCCGAAGGTCGCAGATGAATTTGCCGAGATTCCAGTAGCGTCCGATACTATGAAGAGACCCTGGTCGTTGATGGTCATTGTTCCGCTGTTGTTTCGAATAACCCCAGCCTGGCCTGTGTAGTTGGTCTGCGTGATCGTCATGGTCGCGGCGAGGACCCCAGCAACCATTCCTACCAGGCCCACGACTACTAGCGCGAGCGCTGGGACCTTCTTGGTGGTTACTCGACTGAGGAGTACTCGTATGCTGGTCATTCTCTGATCATCTAAGGGAAATGTGGCCTTCGAGGCTCTAGAATAAGCCACATGTTACTCGCGTGGAGTCTACATGGTATCAGGTCCGGCCTTGTTCAGCACGGGAATCTTCGTCATCGGTATCGCTCGCTGGTCTGCGGCGCGGCGCGGGGGATCTTCTGAATACTTTTAGCAGACTGGGCAGACTGCCCAATCCGGGTCTCGCTTCCACTACTCGGTCCAGGGCTTGTAGTCCGCGGTTCTTGTCAGGGCTCATCTTCTGGTCGCCCAACCACCATTTCTTGACGACTCGCGTTTTGGTCTCGTCTGCCTCCTCGACTAGGAGGAGTTCTCTGCCATTGTGGTCTAGTAGTGTAGTCTCTATCTGCCGCGCGGAGTCGAATTCTATTTTGCGATCGACCAGGTCCATGTAGACCTGATTGAGGAGTTCCCGATATTGGACCGGCTCATGCTTCTCGGTGATCGTCTTTACTGCTGCCTTCAAGATCGACCGTTCGAGACGCGTCATTCGTGTTGGGACCCAAGTGGGCTCCTCCGCAACCTCCAAGACCGGCAAGGGTTCTGGCTGGACAGGCTCGTCCATAGCTTCGGCCTGCTCAAGTGATGTATGTTGCTCGGTGGCCGGGAGAGGTGGCACGGTCTCTTCGGTTTTCTGCTCCTCCGCTTGAGGTGGCTGTTCTTCTCTGACAGGTTTTCTGAAGTGAAGCTCTGTCTGAGGATTTTGTGAGTCCCTGTTCTTCACTTCGGTCTCGGCTACGAATCCTGTCTGCGGCATCAGCTTCTCGAGTCTGTCTTCGAGGGTTGTCGACCAGACAGGGAGGGTTATGGAGAGACCCCCGCCGGGTTCTACTGTCTCGTAGAGCTTCCGGAAGGAGACGAGCATCTCGTCGTCATTGATTCTCTCCGGGTTTTCCGCTAGTGGATTGAACTCTCTGTCTCGGCTGGAAAACCAGACGTGATGGTAGGGTGGTGTTAGGTAGATATCGTGTACTCGTCCGCTGGGGAGGAGGGCTGCGAGAACCTGGAAGGATCGATCGTGAAAGGCCTTAATGATCGTGCGGCCCGTTACCAGTCCAATGCTGATGAAGCCGAGATAGTATGGCAGGAAGAACGTCGCACTGCCCAGTGGTGTTCTGTAGTAGCTGAGATCCAGACCAACGATGTTTGCCTGTAGAGACGTCGTCCCATAGTAGGGTGGGACGACACCGTAGGCATTGACGAAAGCTGTCTCCGCCCAATAATACATGAGTACAAAGCTGAGGTAGAGTTCGGCGAGCGAAGCGAAACCAAAGTAGACCGCTAGGTTGCGCCACCAGGCGGTAGGCCTGAGACTCGCCACGAAGAGTGATACGAAGCCGAGGAGCAGGAGCGTCCGGGTCAAGGATCCGAGGCCGACTGCTAACGGTACGGTTGAAGGTAGGCCGATCGCGTCGATATGGAGGTAGAAGGGTGAGACCTGGATGCTGAACAGACTATTCGTGGTCGCCCCGTTCAGGGTCCACCATGGCTCAGTGCCTAGGGCTACGAAGAGTGTCACGATGGCGCTGAGCATGATGAGAAGATCGAACCGTTTCAGGAGTCCAGTGTTCAGATCTGGTTGAAGGGTCATTTCCTCGCTCCGAAGACTCTCAGGTGCGCGATGTCTGGTCTTGTCAGGCCAGGGCGTGCCTGCTAGAACTTGCACATGATTGGAATAGGGGTCCCGTTACCGCACAGGATTTTGCCGAGTCCCTCGCGGACTTTCTTCTCCACGTGAGTTTGACGTGGCGTTTTCTACCGACGATTCACTTGACGATCAACACTGAGAAATTCTGTGTGAGAAGTCGGGAGCTGAATTGACTGGACTTTAGCTTGAGCCCTCGTCCACTCTATCCTTCTTCAGCGCCGCCCTCACTGCGTCTTCCCTTTCCGGTGAGTCGTCGTGGCCATCAGCCGCGGCTTTATCTCGCTAATCATCCCTTTAGCCCAGCTGAGCTGCCGCTCAAGCCCGAGCGCATACTCCTTCAAAATGTACTCGATATCGCGTTCAGGGATTTTCGAAGCCTTCGACTCCAAAATCTCTCGGGCGAGCTGGAACTGCCGGTTGGAGTTGTCGACGAAGAAGCTTGCGACGTTCTCGGGGTCTATAAGCTCGATGAAGATCTTCCGCATGAAGCTCCAGCGGTGCTGGAAGTTGGTGAGCATTTCTTTGGACTCTGCGAGGGAGTGGACTCCCTTCGGTGTTATGTGGTAGACTCGCCGGGTGGCTTCTTCTCTGGGGATCTTATCGGTTTCAATGAGTCCCTCTGATTCTAGCTTTTTCAGAATCGGATAGAGTGAGCCAGCGCCTGGTCTCCAAGCTCCCTCGGTTCTACTCTCGATATCCTGGATGACTTCGTAGCCGTGGACTGGCATCTGGGCGATTCTGTGGAGAATGTAGTGTCGAAGGAGACCCTTCGGAGCACTGTGAAGACGGGCGCTACGACTAGATGGCCAGTCTTCTTTTGACTCCTGCCGAGGTTGACGCAACCTAGTCACTTTTACGGGTCCGTCGGCTTGA
>VBBG01000086.1 GCA_005882905.1 Candidatus Bathyarchaeota archaeon
GAGCGCTGGCTGGAATGAAACCGAGTTCTCACACCTAGGGTCAAACTTTCACAACCGAGGGAAGAGACTGGACGAGTCGATACAGCTGATCAAAGACCTATGGGCGGGAAAGACTCACTTCCAAAGCAGCGTTCTGCGTCCCAAGTTCAAGGACGCAGTCTTTGAGCCCACGCCCGTCCAGCAGACGCTCTCCATATGGATAGGAGGGTCTAGCCAGGCCGCTATGAAAAGGGCCGCTACCCTAGGAGATGCTTGGCACCCAAATGTCCAGACGTTCGACAAATTTGCGAAACTGGTCTCGGAGTTCAGAGAGAGCTTTCCCGGGTCGAAGGAGAAGGACATCTGCGTGCGTATCGGTCTTAACTCCAAATCCGATAGATCAGAGTACACATCGCCATTAGGCGAGAAGAGAGTTATGCTCTCGTCCAACCGCGAGGAGAACAGGAATATAATGAAACGGCTGGAATGGCTTGGAGTTTCCTACGCAGTTATCGCTCCAAACCCGGACGGCAGAGTCTCGGTAGCTGACCAGCTCAGCGGGATGAAGATGATCACAGAGGATTTCCTCTGAAACCCTCCGACTTTATACGTGCCCATCTCAAACTGTTATGGGAGGCCGAATGTGACTAGCGACTCGCTGATGTCTAGCTCGCATGACAATTGAAAGCAGTAGTCTTGGCGGGAGGAGAAGGGACTCGCCTTCGTCCTCTCACCTTCACCCGGCCCAAGCCGATGCTACCACTAGGCCCAGACCCGATAATCCACTATGTTCTGTCACACCTCGCGGAAAGCGGATTTCATGATATCATCGTCATTCCGGGATACTTGGGAGACCAGATCATGGGTTACGTGGGGGACGGGTCGAAGTTTGGTGTAGGGGTCACCTACGTTGTGGAGCCAGAGGGAGTTACATTTGGAACTGCGGGCAGTCTCAAGCTCGCGGCCCATCTTCTCGACGATACATTCCTAGTGGTCCAGTCTGACGTCATCACCGAATTACCTCTCCGCGAAATGGGGCTCTTTCATTCAAATCGCGGAGGTGAGGTGTCGATCGGCTTGACGACGGTCGAGGATCCGTCCTCGTACGGGGTAGCGGTTGTCGATGAAGAGGATGAGATCGTGAAGTTTGTCGAGAAGCCTCCACTCGGCTCTTCTGAGAGCAATCTCGTCAGCACAGGCTTCTACATTCTCGAACCTGACGTAGTTGACTATATCGAGAATGAGAGGTGGGACTTTGCGAAGGATCTCTTCCCCTACCTCATGCGACTAGGCCAACATCTTTTCGGGTACGCATCGGACGCGTTCTGGGTCGATGTTGGAGAGTTGAAGGGCTACCTGACCGGGGTTAACTGGGTCCTACGCAACCTCGTCAAGAACCCGCCCCGGGACGCAAGAATGATCGGATCTCCAAACGAAGCTGTGTTCGCCAGGGGAGACATCACGGTCGGCCGGAATGCCAAGATTACGGGTCCTGCCTGGGTCGAGAACGGCGCAACACTTGGAGACGGCGTCCAGGTAAAGCCTGGGACCGTGTTGAAGGAGAATTCGCAGTTGTTGTCCGGTACCAGTGTCGAAGCTGGAGTCGTATTCGAGAGAGCCGTTATAGGCCACAACTGTTCGGTGAAATCAACAATCATTGGCGAGAGGGCCGTCGTGGGGAATGATGTCACGATAGATAGGGCGATTATCGGGCAGGGCTGTAATATAGGCGAGACGGTAAAGATTCTCTCCGGCAGCAAACTCTGGCCCAACACTAGGGTTCAGGCAGGTAGCACAGTCGATGGTGTCGTGGCAGTCCCCCGAGACAAATCGTTCTATTTCGACACTGGCCTCGGGCAGTACTCAGGAGTCTTGGCATCGTCCATCGAAGATTTCTTGGGCGCTTTCAAAATAGTCCCTATCGAGGCCTTGGAGTATCATATAGGGCGCAGGGATTTCGAGAAATGGACCAAGGATGTGCTCGGGTCGGTCTTGCTTGCAGACAATATCCGGACCCTGAGAAGATCCCAGCTCAAGGGCGAGGACCTACGACTTCAACTCATCGGCGTCGTTCAAGAGTGGGCCCAGAGAGTCTCCTCTCCCCAGACCAGCCCCAACGAGGAGAAGAATGCTGAGAAGCACACGACCAGAGTTTAGATTAGGGATGCTCCCGAAATGCCTCTGGTTAAGGGCCTCTTCTGGGCAGGGTTCTACTGTGGCTGAGACTTCGGCATGAATTTTTCCTTGCCCACCGCAACAATGAACAAGATAATCCCAATGGCAAACAACTGCAAGCTTATCGCAATTGAGACGACCGGGTCTAAACCCTGCTTTGTGATCCCCAGCTCATAGTTAATGTAGGCGGGGAGAATCATAAACGCTGCTGCAATCACAACCACTGCTCCTCGGACTAGCTTGCCGACTTCTGAGTCACGGAAGCTTCCGGTGCCCATTATTCTTGGACCATCCTAAAGGCTGAATGACCCACCTCGTCTCTCCACTATATAGGCGCTCACTCCTTCGAGGCGACTTTGCGCGCAATTGTTACGTATGCCGTGTGACCGATCATTCGAGATTCGGGGCGGACTTTCCCAGCTTCAGTCTTGAATTCTCTCACCAGCAGTTCAACCGCCTCAAGGACGAGGAACATGTTCTTCCTAAGAGCATCCGCCAGCTTCTCCAGCTGATTTACTGTAGGCGTGAATGCAGCCAGAACTCCGCCTCCTGCCAAGGCTTCCCAAGCTGGTGCTACAAGCCTCCAGGGATCGCCGAGATCGATGACTGCCGCGTCCGCGTTCCTCTCTAAGAATCCCTCTGCTGGATCAATATTCCTGAATGTTACCAGACGAGATATGCTTCCCTTCCGGACATTCTTCTGAGCCGCTCTCAAGAATTCGTTTCGGTTCTCGTAGGTGTAGACTCTTCCATCAGGCGCAACGGATTGTGCTATTGCGGCGGTCAGCGCACCGCTACCAGTCCCGACTTCGACGACGCTATCTCCATTCTTCAGGCCCAGCATGTAGATGGCATATCCAATGTCCTTTGGATACAGAATCTGGGTGGGCCTATCAAAAGACTCGACTAGATCTGAGAGTCGAGGCTTGAAGACGGCAAGTGACTGACCTAGACTTGTCTTGACAGAGACTCCCGATTCCATCCCTACTATGTCTTTGAGATCAAGATACCCTCGATGTGTATGGAATCGGCCCTCACCGGCTCTAGTAATCCAGTGTCGCCGAGAGTCCTGATAGAGAAGAACTAGATCGCCTGCTCGAAATGTCGCTGTCAAAGCTGCTCGTCAAAAGACTCTAGAAGATTTAGCGATTAGAGATGAATTACTGCCAGCAATTGAGGTCCCGGTCCTGCGCCGCCAGAGCTTTAGCGCTGTCTAGTTCGACAGGTTCTTCCGGAAGAATTCCGTGATAGTGTTGTAACAGTGGACTCGGTTCCTGAACCGCAGAACGTCGTGTCCCTCATCCTCGTACACTTGATAGTCTACGTTGACGCCATCCTTCCGCAGATCATCTACCAGCTGCGCAGATTCTGGCTCTGGAACTCGTGGGTCGTGTTTGCCTTGTATGATCATCAGAGGGCAGGATAACTGGTTCATGTAGGTCTTGGGTGATCTCTCCAAGAGGAAGTCCTTGTCCGTGACAGGGTCGCCAAGTTCCAACCGGAAGAACGTCTGCCATGTTGGAGGAATCCGCGACAACCAGGCTGGCAGATCGTAGGGGCCGAACATGTCGACAGCCGCCTTCCACAATTCCGGATGTCTGGACGCCAAGGTTAGCGTCATGTATCCCCCATAGGATCGGCCGACAATGCCTCGGCGGCTCGAGTCTATCCTCGGATCTTTCTCCAGACGCTTGAGACCCTCGATATGGTCCTGTACGTCTTTGCCGCCCCAGTCTTTGTCTACCCACTTCATGTAGCGGATTCCGTAGCCTGTACTGCCTCGTACATTTGGAACGAAGACTGCGAAACCGTTCAGCGTCAAGTACTGGATCAAGGGCATCGAGAACCAGGTGAAATCCGGCCTCTCCTGTCCTTGAGGTCCTCCGTGAACGTATTCGACTAGAGGTCTGGGTCCCTTGTGGCCGAGCTTTGGAGAGGGGAGATAGAGTCTTGCCGAAACTCGCAATCCGTCAAACGTTGTATAGCTGGCGTCTTCTCCGGCAGAGAGGTACTCGTCTGGAATGCCTAGGACCTTCTCGCTTGAGAGGCGTGTTGCCGTGGACTCTGCTCCGCTTGGTATGATGTAGAGTTGTGAGGGGGTATTGGCCCTCGTGAAAGCAAAAACGTACTCCACTTCGAGAGGATCATGATTCGTTACCTGCCATTCGAGACCCAGGACCACACCACTCGACAATGGAGGAGCCCCAAGTAGGACCCGGCCAGCCTGAAAGACTGGTGACGCTCCCCCATGGAAGGTGCCTTCATACACCCAGGAAGCTCCATCGATATTGTATTCCAAGACGAACAGATCGTCCTCGACTTTTCGTAGTCCAACCAACTCTCCTTGACCCGAATGCTGTAGTCCGTTGACAGGAATGTCGACCGGCTGGGACGGATTGTCCAAAGCGAGATAGGTCAAGCCCCCGTTGTCGTGGAATATGGTCGACGTGAAAAATAGCCCCTTGTCCTCGTCGACGAAGCTGCACCAGCCGATGCCATTCGGTTGGACTTGTTTTCCCTCTCGCTGGTCGAGCGGAATGCCGAAGAGCAGTTTCCTCTCTGTCATGCCAGGCTTCCGATAGTACAGTACGATGTCTCCTGCAGTGTAGCTGTCCGCAAGAATCACTGTGGAATGGTCGGAGCTCACTCCGTTGCAAATGTTCCCGTATATGCTGGTTCCGAGCGAGCTGACCTCACCGGTCCCTAGGTTGACTTTGAGGCATTCGATATTGGGGGTCTTTCGGTTGTCCCGGAAGAAGTAAGCGATGTTTCGGTCTTTGTCGAGGTGTACACAGGCGATCTGTTCGTCTCGATACTTGTCGCCGAGCAACGGTTCAGGTATGCCACCGTTGAGAGGGATGAGACTGGGCTGATAGTTCTCGTTGCCGAGTTTGTCAATCATGACGAGGATTTTTCCGAGTTTGGGAATGACGTGGTAGTTGTCTCCGGCCATCAAGTGTGGGTTAACAAGAGCCATACCACCAGGCAGCAGAGGTTCAGGAATGCTTCCGTGCTTGTCCATGGAGTAGAGGCTCAGGACTCCACTCATGTCCGACAGGAAAAAGATTCGATCATTCACATTCTCAGGTTCGAGCATGAGCCTTGCTGAGAGGAGCGATTCGATTGGAAACATGGGCCTCTCCGGAGCAGGTCTTTCAAGAACTTCAGTTACGGTCAAGCAAACCGAGTGAGCCTACAACACATGTCCTAATCAACCTTCTCCGTTATTCCAGAAGCGACCGACTCGTTGTCTCTCGCGCGAACTAGTCTGTCAGCGATAGTCTCTATGCAGGGAAGCATTATCGAGTGGCAGTGGCGAAGCCAGGCAAATACATCTCCATATCCACTGTCCGGAAAGTCTTTGACTTCGCCGTCCCTCCCTGCGTAAGACGTAATCTTGTCAACTCGTCCTTGAGATCCCGGGTATCTTTCCAGTATCTGGCGAACATGCCGGTTCTCCATACCCAAGATCAGATTCGATCTATCCACCAGTTCTTGGGTTAACGGTTGCGAAGGTCGGTTCTCGACGATTTGATAGGCGGAGCCAAGTACTCGACGAAGCTGCGCATGCGCCACGCTCCAAGGACTGGCAACTAAGCCACTGGATGATACCTCGATCCCGTTAACGTTCCTGTCAGCTAACGTCTGACGCATCAACGCCTCAGCCATGGGGCTCCGGCAGATGTTGCCGTCGCAGACGAATAGAACCTTCATTCCGCGCAATCTCAAGCTAGACCAACGCAGTATCGTCAGTAAGCATTAGAGCTCTGTTTCCACGAATGTTTAAAATGATGGAGACGGAGAACACCCAACGCTGGGTCCGTTTGAGCAAGGATCTGAAGAAGCTTCCCGAGGTTAAGGTGTTCGGCAAATGGTCTACAGCGGATATTGAGGTTAGGGATCCAGGGCTCAAAAGGTACATTTCCGCGAGGCCCATACTTCTACCGCACACCAGCGGACGTCACGAGCATGCCCGCTTCCGAAAGTCGACCATTAACGTTGTTGAACGGCTGATCGACGATATGATGCGGCCAGGGGTTGCTGGTGGTAACAAGGCCCGCGCGAGCAGTATCGTCAGGAACGCCATGGACATAATTGCTATCCGGACCGGTAAGAATCCTATCGAGATTATTGTGCGAGCAATCGAGAACGCTGCCCCTGCCGAGGACGTTACAAGGATCGCCTACGGCGGAATCGTCTACCCGATCTCGGTGGACATAGCTCCCCAGAGGAGGGTTGACATTGCACTCCGGCACATTACTGAACTGTCCCGTCAGGCGTCCCACAACAATCCTCGGACAGTGGACGAATGCCTTGCTGAGGAGCTGATTCTCGCAGCCGCTAGGGACCCGAAGAGCGCGTCTGTTCGCAAGAGGGACGAGATAGAACGAATAGCGTTAGCTTCACGCTAGACCACTGTTTTTAGGCCGCCTCTTCTGTCCCTGCTTCTCACAATTTCTGCCACGAGGAGAAAGGCTCCACCAATGAAGATCCCAACTAGAGCCGCGGCTAGGTAGCCGTTCAGAAGATACTGTAGCCATGACGCGTTGTCTGAGACCCACATTTGCTGGAACTGGTTAGACTGGTATTCTGCTGAGAGAGCAAAAACCAGCGAGACAATGAATCCGAACATGAGGAAGAGGACTAGCTTCCCTGCTAGCATGTGGTCGTTCCTTCCTGCCATTGTTCAAGCCTAAGCCCAGGATCGTTGCTATAATAGTTGGCAACATCCAGGAACTTACGGTGGGGAGTCCCACCTTTATACGCCCGAGTTCAAACTCGATCACATCTTGTCTACAGTAGAGAAAATAGCTCCTGTTTCATCTTCGCTTAGTTCTGCTATTGAGAGGGCTGGCACTCTGCTTCAGAATGGAGCCACGGATCAGATCGAGGGGTATCGAGCTCGATTTGAGACGCTTGAGGGAATGTATGAGCGAGTCTTTGCGAGCCTGATCAGATCGGACTTTGGCTCGGAGTCATGTCATGAGACCGCTAGGCGTTTCTTTGGGACCGACCGTGTCTCGTTCGCAGCAGTTGACGGAACTGACTATGCTCGTCCGCTCTTCGACTTGGTTGTCTTTTTCGGCGGTTCCTACGCGGCCCGTGGCACAATAACCTATTCTGAGACGGGTCCACCTAAGGTCGAGTATGAGGATCACTTTCTCAAGAGCGGTCGTGCTCTTTCGAGTTGCGTTCCGGTGTACGTGAACGAGGTTCCTGAGATAGACCAGAGCTTCATTCAACCCGGAGAAGTCTCCGAGATCTCTCTAACACGACCTCTGACGGACGAGGCGATAGCGAACAATTCGACGGTCGCCAACTGGATAATGACCTTTTCCGAATTCTACCTCGCGTACCGGCTCGCACGGGAAGAGGATGGACCCAGGATCCTGCTCTTGGACAGGAGCCTAGCGACGATGCTAGCCAGTCTCATCTACGACACTTCCAGAAGAAAACTTTGGAAGAGCAACGGGGCGCTAGTCGGGCTCGAAGTTGACGGTCTAGCGATAGACATCAACGATCTCGCATATGCTAGGCATCATTTGGACAATCCCGCTCTCGACCTTCCACCCCCACGCGGGGATTACCTTCGATATCGGTGTCTCCTCGAGATCGAGAGAAGAGGACGCCTCACTTCGGCCGATCTCTATCCTAAGCTTGGGATCAAGGAGGATGATCGACAGAAGCGCGTCGAAAGGTTCCTCGCGAAATTGATCAAAGAAGGATTTCTGGAGGAAACAGAGGGGACATACACACTCAGAGAGCGCTACCACAAGACTTGGCCACGAGTTCGAAAGCTTGTCGAAACATACGGTCATAGGATGTTCGAGGAGAGACCGAAACAGAATCCGCTTCAAGTGATGAAAAACGGAACGTTACACTGGCTAACTACCCAAGACCTATCGTTCCTGACGCTCTTCGCGCTGAACCTTCTAGTTGAAGAATGCTGGAAGAGGCGAATATGCTCCTGGGATTGACGAAGGACACCGCAGCGCGGGACTTCAAGAATCACGTCCTCCCAGTCATGGTTTCAAATCAGCAGTGGAAATCAGATCTCAGCCAAGAGCAATTGTCTCGAATACCCAACACTGACAGAATGCTGCTCCAGACTCTCAGCGTCTTCAACCACGAATCTATCCCCGTTCCATGGTCCTTGATAGAGTACGACTCCTCATTCTTGATGATCGTCCCTGACTTCCAGAAGAGAGAAGGCTATGTCGGGGGAGCAATACGGAACAAGATCACGCCAGAACGATTGTTTCTCAAGAGCTACATCCAACTCTCACAGACAGCCTATGATCCACAACTGAGAAGCAATGTACTCCTACTAGACCGGCTGGTCTACCCAGACTTCGACCTTCGACAAGACACTACCACAGGATTCAACCATTCATACGGTGGTGCCGATGAACCGGTTCAACCCATCATTTTCAAGGACAACCAGGTAAGGAATCCAGTCCAAGAACTCGTAATGCTGACGCTCGGGTCCATGACGAGCAACAGCGTCCCTGAGCTGTTCGGCCACAACAAGCCACTATTCATCGCCGACAAGGTTGCCAAGTGGCATAACGA
>VBBG01000128.1 GCA_005882905.1 Candidatus Bathyarchaeota archaeon
CGATTGCCATACCGCAATCCTGCTAGCAGAATCTAGTTCCAAGCTTTAACTCTTTACTATAATCTACCCCAAAATCCGCGAAGCGGGAAGGCTTATTCGAGGCAGGAATTTTCTGCGGAGGGAGGCTCGGTCTAGGTGAGGATAATTGTCTGTGTACGACGTGTCCCAGATACGGCCGCCCGTATCAGGATAGCGTCTGACGGGAAGTCGATAGAGACTTCAGACGCAGAGTTCGTCATCAACCCCTATGAGGAATACGCCCTCGAACAGGCCGTCCAGCTCAAGGAGAAGCATGGAGGAGAAGTCACCGTCGTAACGCTGGGGCCGGAGAAGTCGACCCAAATGATCATGAAAGCACTGGCTCTAGGCGCTGACAATGCAGTCCACCTTAGAACCGAAGACCCCCACGGTGACCCTAGCTCCATCGCAAAAGCAATCGCTAACGAGTTGAAGTCTCACCAGTTCGACATTCTCCTATTCGGGAAGAAAGGTGTCGACGACGACAACCAACAGGTCGGACAAATGGTCGCGGAACTGCTCGACATCCCATGCGTAACCCAGATCGTCAAACTCGAATTATCGGATGGAAGGGCTGTTGCGCAGAGGGAAGTGGAAGGCGGGGGCATCGTCGTTGAGACCTCTCTCCCTGCAGCATTCACAGCAGAGAAGGATCTGACCGTCCCCCGGTATGCCTCTCTCCGAGAACTCGTAGCGGCCAGGAAGAAACCGATCGTCGCAAGAGAAGTGCAACTGCAGCCTCCTCTTCTCGAAATTATTTCCGTCCATAATCCTCCACCCCGCGCCCCTGGCAAGATAGTAGGCAAGGGAGTCGAAGCAGTCCCACTTCTTGTGAAACTCCTGCACGAAGAGGCAAAGGTGATCTAGAACGACTGGCGAGATCCTAGTTTTCGCCGAATCATCCGCAGGAGCTTTTCGGAAAGCGGCCTACGAAGCGGTCACCGAAGGAAGAAGATTAGCCGATCTTCTAAAGGTGGATGAGTATGCACTTGCAATCGGCAACGGCCTCAAAGAGAGAGCGAAGGAGCTTGGACGATATGGAGCCGACAAGGTCTTCCTCGCGGACGATCCGAGTCTTGAACCCTTCAACGCCGACTACTACCGCCAAGTCGCACTCGACGTTACAAAAAAGACCGGCCCAAGCATGATTCTAGCGGCAGCAACTTCAACTGGAAAGGATCTTGCCCCACGACTAGCCATTCATCTCAACACGGCCGTGGCAAGCGAGTGTACTCAGCTGGAGGTTGATAACGGGCAGATAGTCGCAACCAGACCCGCCTACGCTGGCAAGGTCTTGCTGAAAGTAAAGATCAAGAGCACACCGAATATTGCGACGCTGAGGCCCAACGTTTTCACAGCCAAAGAGGCTTCGCCCCAGAGAAACCCCTCGGTCGAACAGGTAGGATTCAGTAAACCGAATTCAAGAATGATTGTCAAAGAATTCGTCACTCACGGCACAAAGAAACTCGACCTCACTGAAGCAAGTGTCATAGTCTCAGGCGGACGGGGAATGGGTGGCCCGCAAAACTACAAGATTCTCGAGGAACTCGCAGAGGCGGTGGGAGGAGTGGTCGGGGCATCACGGGCCTCCGTCGACGCGGGCTGGAGGCCACACTCAGACCAGGTCGGACAAACTGGACGTACCGTCTCCCCTACTCTCTACATTGCATGTGGAATCTCAGGTGCGATCCAGCACCGTGTAGGAATGATCAATTCGAAGGTAATCGTCGCGATCAACAAGGACCCTGAAGCTCCCATCTTCGGATTTGCAGACTACGGGGTAGTAGGGGACGTCTTCGAAGTCGTACCGGCTTTAACGCGCGAAATGAAGAAATTCTACGCCAAGAACTAGCCACGATGGACTATTAGCTATGGGACTTTAGGAACCGGCCTATCTCCTGGCTCAGCGGACTCCTCGAGACGTCGATCACAGGCATTTCGGTGTTGCCCGACTTTACATTATGACTGAACTCCGGCATTGGCGCAAAGCTGATCGAGGCGATGTACAGCTCTCCCTTGGCATATTCCTCCGGCATCTCAGGGGGAGGTATAGGCTGCGAGACGAAGACCATGCCCTCGCACCAGTTGAGGAGGATCGGCTGACCCATCTTCATGATTATTGCTAGAGAGCCTACAAGCTGCTGTGCGTTATCGTACTTGACCAGTTCTCGGACGACTACTTTTTTCAGCGGTTCGTGAGCAATTTCGACCATTGACAATCGACTTCGTCCCGTCGGGGTGGTTTCGCGGGCCTATTTGTTTGTTAGGACGGTCCCCTAAGACTCATCCGGACTTGAATGTGACTCCTTTGCCGCCTGATGGGTACTTCCAGGTTATCGCGCCTGCTCTGAGTTTGTGGCATACTATCAGACAGGCTCCGGTCTCCATGCACCCCTCGGTGTTGTAGTTGAGCTTGTCCTGCCAAGTGTAGACCTCTGCGGGGCAGATGTAGAGGCAGGGTTTCTTCTGGCAGTGCTCGCATTTCTCTGTGTCAACTACGATGAAGGGTTCGGGGTCTTTTGTGAAATTGACCAGTGCCAGTCGCTTGTCCAGCGTCATGGCTTCTTCTGTTGACAAGTCTAGA
>VBBG01000087.1 GCA_005882905.1 Candidatus Bathyarchaeota archaeon
CAAGTATACCCGAAGGAGCTGAGAGACCAGGCGGATGTTCCAGGGTTCTTGAAGAATAAGATATCGTCCCAGCAAGAATACATGCAACAAATCCGGAACGAGTTCGGCAGTCTCATCAGAGGAACTGTGCCGATGCTTGACCGAGAGCCGAAAGGACTTCGCATGATATCGAAAGTAGCGGACATACTGTACGGACCCTAATTTACTATGGAGACAGAGAGACCGAGCACATCGTTTCCGTCTTTCATAGCCGGAAAGAAGAATCTGAAGTATCTCTTCTTCGGTGGAAAGGGAGGGGTCGGAAAGACAGCAATCGCCGGCGCAACAGCACACTATCTCTCAGAGAAGCTAGGAAGGAAGACCCTGATCTCATCCACCAACCCGGTCCACAGCCTGTCAAGCCTCTTTGGCCAAGACTTATGGAAGAAAGGAACTCAGAGGATTCAGGGAACCAAGAACCTCTATGCTAATGAGATAGACATCTCTTCGACCATAGAGAGATACAAGGGAGAGATCAAGGAACGCCTCGTCCAGTTTCTGAAATTCGCAGACATTCCTGTAGACGTTGAGCCGTTCATCGAAATTGCCACTACCAATCCTTCCTTCGAAGAGTCTGCTATGTTCGACGACATGGTTGACTTGATCCTGAATGAGAAGTATGACGCGTACGTCTTCGACACGGCACCGGTTGCGCATACCTACAGACTACTGGGAATGTCTAAGGTGTACAATCTCTGGCTCAACAAGATGATCAGGAGTCGGGAGGAGTCAATGTCATTGCGAGCAAAGCTTTCTTTCAGGAAGGAGAAGATAATTCAGGAGCTGAGAAAGGATCCGCTGCTAATCTCGCTGGCCGGGACCAAGAAGAAGACAGAGGAGGCTCGAACGCTACTCACGGATTCGGAGAAGACCGCATTCTTTTTCGTAACATTGCCGCTGGCCCTTCCGATTGCGGTGATTGAACGGTTCATCAGCTGGGTCCAAGCCTTCCAGATTCCTGTCGGAGGCGTAATTGTCAACGAAGTCATTCCAAAGGCTGATACGGAAAAATTGTCGCCGTATGTCGCGAACCGGATGCAGGAACAGATGGGATACTTGAAGCTGGCAGAGGAGAAGTTTCCCGGGATGATCCGGGCGGTATTGCCGCTGTATGAGAAGGAGGTTAACGGTCTGGAGATGGTTTCGAGAATGGCTCAAAGCCTATCTTTAGGCTCGGAAAGTAAGATCTGAACAGTTTCTCGCCTTTTATACCTTATAAAGCCCCGATTTACCCGCTATTCTTATATTTCTGCCGCCTGGTTTGGCTACGCGACCCTGTTTGTATGAATCGCTCATAGTAATGCTGAGCGGAATCGTCGTCTATGGCATAGTTTACCAGTTCTATGTGAAATGGTTCGATAGGAGCGTCGTCCAGTCTGACCCGAATCGGCCCACACCTGCCCACACTTATCTCGACGGTGTTGAGTTCTTTCCATCCAACAAATATGTTATGTTGGGCTGGCATTGGAAGAGCATCGCCGCCCTCGGACCCGTGACCGGTCCAGCCCTGGCAATAGTCTGGGGATGGCTTCCCGGATTTCTCTGGATACTCATCGGAAATTCGCTGCTTGGATGGTTACACGACTACAATTCAATGGTCTCATCCGTCAGGAACGAAGGAGCATCCCTCGGGCCTCTAACGTATCAGCTGATAGGAACTAGAGCTAGAAAAGTCCTCGTTGCATTTCTCGCATTCTACTCGATTCCCATCTTCTCAGCCATCCTAGGAGCACTCCTCCCTGTTGTCAAGCGCACGGGTGCTGGAGGCGCTGCTGCGATGCTGTCATTCGTGCCTGTTGCAGTAATTGGAGTAGCGTCGGGCTTTGCTATATTTAGGGCCAAGATCAACGTGGTTGCAGTCACTGGAATTTCTCTCGCTGCGGTAGCCCTTGCGGTATACCTGAGCCAAGTCGTGTTTGGGACCGCGATCAACTCGGCCTTCAACTCCGCCGTTCCCGATCTACAATTGCAGGAAGATATCCTCCTGCTCTCGATGCTAGGGTTTAGCTTTCTCGGAGCGGTCCTGCCCCTCTGGAGCTTTGCTATGCCGATAAATTATCTGGGATTCTACGTAGCATACTTCGTCATAGCGGCGATCATTGGAAGCTCCTTTGTCGCTCCTCAAACCTTTGCGCAGCCTCTGTTCAACGGCTGGTTTGCCCCTGTCGTCATAGGCGCAGGTTCCGGAGCGATCAGCACCATATCGTTTCCTTTGTGGCCCCTCCTCTTCGTCACTATAGCCTGCGGTGCCTGCTCGGGTTGGCATGGCCTGATAGGCTCGTCCCTCTCCTCCAAGCAGTTGGATAACGAGGCGGACGCCCATTTCGTCGGTGGGGGTGGGATGCTGCTTGAAGGGATTCTGGGGCTCACATCAGTGGTGGCGGTGGGAGCTCTCACGTCCACGAGCGGTGGAGCGTTGTCACTGTATGTGACTGGTGGAGCTAGGTATCTCAGCAACCTGCTAATCCCGTCAGCCGCATCAACCGCGATCATGGCATTGATGGTTCTGATCCTCGGACTTACATTGACTCAGCTAGCTCTACGGTTTGCGAGGCTAGCTATCTCTGAGATGGTTGGGAGGCGCTTTCTCAAGAATATCTACATGACCTCGATCATAGTCTCGATAATCACGTTCGTACTTACAAGCACCAGGTTCAGTGCCCCATGGGGTTTCATCTGGACCCTGTTTGGCGGGTCGAACCAGCTCCTCGCAGGCGTAACTCTCCTCGTCACAACACTCTGGCTAGCGAAGATCAAGAGGAACACGTTCCTAACCGGCATACCAGCTATCTTCATGCTGGGCACGACGATTGTTGCGCTGGGTTACACCGCCTATGCCACGCTTGACATTGCCTTCACGACAAGTACGCCCCTCAAGATCTATGGGAATGCTGTTGCTGGTGGAATCGCTGTGATACTCACGATTCTCGGCATAGTTTTGTCCTATGACGGCTTCCGCGCTTACCGGCGGATCAGAGTCGGGGGCGTGAGCACGCCCTCGATGACTCCGGGACCGGTCCTCGCCAAGGCTGCTGGGTCGGAGACGCCGAAACCGGCCTTTACCGGGGAACTCGCTGAAACCTAGATAGCATTCTATCACAGCAATCTACTAGTATTCATCTTGGTCTTCTCAGACATCGAGATCGTCGCTGCCCTAGCAACAGTTCTTGTCGTCGTCTATTTTCTCGGGACCTACTGGAAACACAGAACTCTCAGAAGATACGCTCACTGGTTTGATGAAAGATTCTCTCGTAAGGCGAAAGTAAAGTATGCATCCTTCGGACACGCCGGGCTTAGAATCAAATGTGAGATGAACAGTTCTTCAGACGGCTTCAAAGAACTAGAATTCGCGCTGACACTCGGCGCGAGAGAGAATCTGATCTATTATCCATACCGCGTAGTGACGAGGGATTTTGACAGGCTGAACTGCTGGGCTGCCTTGACGGACCCGGTAAAGTTCCAGGTCGAGATTACGAGGCAGAGGAAGAAGGTGAAGGTTACTTGGGATACGGCAGGTATTGAAGAGGTCAAGAATCCACAACTCGAAGAGCTAGGCTACAGAGTCTACTCAACAGGCCCCGATTTCGCAAACCAATTGGTCGAGCGAATTGGAGTAATTGCGAGGCTGAAAGAACTGAGCAATGTTGAGTCTCTTGAGCTTCAGGAAGAACCGTCGAGGATCCACCTCGTGGCGCGGCTGGATATGAACGACTTGGCTAAGGTGATTGATCTTATCGCTCTGGTCGGACGGTCGATCTAGGGAGGGACCTGAGTCGAGGCCAAATGGCCGGAGAGCTCCAACGCTTCTAGTATCTTTGCTCTCAGCTCGTCATAGCTCGGAAGCTTGCTGAATAGCTTCTTTCCCTGAATCAATATGCAAGGGGTCTTCAGGATTCGGTGTCTGATCGATAACCAGACGCCTCGCGGCGATGCAGAGTCCACTGGGTCGAATACTACCCTGCCGTCGAACTCTGTCTTGAGCTTCTGGGCGATCTCTGAGAGCTGGAAGTATTGTTTCTTGACATCTTCCGGGTAGCCTTCCAGCTGTTCCGAGTAGGGAGCCATGCCGGTCGCGTGCATTACCTGCATACAGTGTTGGCAGTGAGCGAAGAGCGTGGGCATGATGCCGACAAAAGTGACCTTCAAGGGACCACCGCCGTGTGAAGAGTATTGGCCTGGTCTCACACTATTCGTTTCTTCGCTCCGCGATATAAGTGCTCATCACGATGCGCGATCAGACCGTATCTTGGTCGAGTGAGAATCTGAGAACGATGATGGCTCGCCGCGGAGAGGACTAAGGGTACAGTCTCCTTTCGGAGGCGATAGTTACTGCTTAATACCCTGACGGATTGTACATTCTGCTCATGCCTGACCAGAGCGGCAACTGGAAGATTCGAGTGAAAAAGGGGAGCTATGAGGTGGAAGTTGAGGGTCCAACCCCCGAGCGCGTGGAAAAGATGTTCGATGAACTCGTGAAGAAATATATGAAGAGAATCGCCAAGCCATAGCCTGTGGATTATTGGGCCGGCATGGCCCTTCGAATCGTCATGTCTACGAAGCTACTCCGGACCCGAACCCTTCCATCATGCAGTTTCTGGTTTGTAGAGACGAGGCTTTCGATCCAGTCTTACTGATTCTCCACACGCAGGTTCACCGAGTCAGCACTGTTTATCTTCCTCTGTTACGACCTAGTCGGCCTAGATTCGAATGGTGCTTAGAGAACTCCTCATCCCTCGAGAGAAGATCTTCTTCCAGCTCTTGGAGCAGGAATCCAAGAACGTGCTCGCAGGGGCCCATGCACTGAATGATCTCATCCAGAACTTCGACCGTTTGGCTGAGAAGCGGAACAAGATAAAAGACATTGAGCATAACGGGGACAACATCGTTCATTCCATCTGGGACCAGCTGGTCAAGACTTTCATCACTCCCATCGACAGAGAGGACATCAGCAAACTCGCCTCCCTCTACGATGATGTTCTAGACTACATCGAGGCAGTCGCTAACCGTCTGTACCTGTACGAGGTCCGGTCGCCGACCGAGCCCATGAGGAGGTTCACGGACATAGTGGTGAAGTCTGTACAGGAGATTGACTTCGCCTTTGCGAGCATTCAGAAGATCAAGGCGGGCGAGGTGGAGAGCAGGATAATCGAAGTTGACAGGTTGGAGAACGAGGCCGATGTGGTACTCAACGAGTCAGTCGCAGCACTCTTCAAGACCAATGATGCGATAGCGATCATCAAGCTGAAGGAAATCTATGAGCTGATGGAGACGATCACGGACAAGTGTGAGGACGTTGTCCAGGTGATTCGCGACATCATTCTCGAATACTCCTAGCCGAGAAAACCCGATGTCGACAGTAATAGTTCCCTTCGCTATAGTTGTACTGGTCGTCCTCGTGGCGTTATTTTTCGATTTCATGAACGGCTTTCATGATGCCGCCAACTCGATAGCAACCGTAGTCTCAACCCGGGTCCTTACGCCTAGACTAGCAGTGCTCTGGGCAGCCTTCTTCAACTTTGTCGCTGCCTTCCTCTTCGGTGTAAACGTTGCTTCTACAATCGGAAAGGGGACGATCGATCCGAGTATCGTGACAGCCTGGCTCCTCCTAGCAACCCTGCTCGGCGCGACCGCCTGGGATATCATAACCTGGTGGTTCGGCCTACCCACGAGTTCCTCGCATGCACTCGTGGGCGGGCTGATCGGAGCGGGTGTCGTGAAGGGAGGATGGGGAGTCGTTCAGGTCGCGGGTTTGAACAAGATACTCCTCTTCATCGTCCTCTCTCCTCTCATCGGCCTACTGGCCGCCATAGGACTCATTTTGTTGACAGCTCGAATCGGAATGCATTTCCACCGCTCAACGGCCGACCACGTTTTCCGTCGCCTGCAGCTTGTCTCCGCCGCCCTCTACAGTCTGGGACACGGAACGAATGATGCTCAGAAGACGATGGGCATCATCGCCGCACTCCTCTTCGCCCAAGGCGTCCTCGGTCCCACATTCTATGTCCCGTACTACGTCGTAATAATCGCCGGAGTCGCCATGGGCCTAGGAACATGGTTTGGAGGCTGGAGAATAGTCCGGACCATGGGTATGAAGATAACCAAGCTCCACCCTTTCGGCGGCTTCAGCGCCGAGACCGCGGCAGCATCAACCCTCTTCGCCACGGCGTCACTGGGCATTCCCGTCAGTACGACCCACACGATCGCGGGCGCTATAATGGGCGTCGGTGCAACGAGACGACTGTCAGCTGTAAGATGGGGAGTTGCAAGGAGAATAGTCTACGCCTGGGTCCTGACAATACCGGCAGCAGCCGCGATCGCAGCACTCCTTTACTCTCTCCTATCCCTTGCAGGGTTGAGATAGAGAGAAGACCGGACGGCAGCGAATCCGAGCGGAAGAGCTTACTGGATTCCGCTCAGGTCAATCATATTATACTCGTTCTTTGACCCGCTGAAGCAGGTTTTAGAGATGAAAGTGGGTATTCTGGGAAGCGGTGATGTGGGCAAGACTCTGGGTAAGGGATTTGTGAGCCACGGCCACAGTGTCAAGCTGGGATCTCGGACACCTGATAGCGAGAAGCTGAAGGTCTGGCGGAAGGAGGCTCAAGGGGAGACCTCAACTGGAACCTTTTCGGAAGCAGCGTCCTATGGGGATATCCTCGTATTTGCGCCGCTAGGATCTGCAGTTGACGATGTGATCGGCCTGGCGGGCGCCAAGAACTTTGCTGGCAAGATTGTCATAGATACGACGAATGCTCTTGATTTTTCGAAGGGGATGCCCCCGGGACTTTTCACTGGACTCGCGGATTCTCTGGGTGAGAAGATTCAGCGGAAACTCCCCCAAGCGAAGGTTGTAAAGTGCTTTAACACGGTGCCCAACTCACGTATGATCAGCCCGGGCGATAAGACTGCGGAGATGTTGATCTGCGGAAATGACGCTGAGGCGAAGCATAAGGTTGCTCAGATTCTGAAAGAGTTCGGATGGGCGGGCGCCATCGACATCGGCGGAATCACTGAAGCCAAGTGGCTGGAGGCTCTCGTGCCATTGTGGGTAAGAGCAGCTGTCTCTCTCAACTCGTGGAACGCCATGTTCAAAGTAATCCACTAGCGATTATGGCCTGCAATTAGTCGACAGAACGATTGGCACCTACCGTGGCTGCAACCAACGCAAGTTCTGTCGACTAGCCGCAAGAGAATCAGCGTTACGGGATGATCTTCGAATTTTTCAACCAACCCAACCTCCATGACCTTCATAGACTGCGGACCATCATCGTTCAGGCAGAATCTTCGCCATGACTGGGCACGCGAGTCAAGTGTGGAGAATCTGATCTCCCCACAAAGTTAATACATCAACGACGCAGATCACACATCATTATAGTATGCAAGCGAAGCCTCGCAGACTGACAACGAGGACAACCGCGATCATCGTCGTAGCCATTATCGCGATCGTGATCGCTTCGGGGGGAGGCGCCTACTACTACATCAATTTCGTCGCGCCACGCTCGGGGTGCACAATTCCATCTGGGAGGGACCCGATAAAGGTCGGCTTTACCATCTCGCTGACTGGGACGTTCAACGTTGAGGGAACTAAGTCGCTGGCCGGCATCCAGGCGGCGGCAAGTTGGGTCAACGACAACGGGGGCGTAACCGTCAATGGAAAAGCGTACAACATTGCCCTCTGCTATTACGACGACCAGAGCTCGTCCGCTCTCATTCCAACACTCTACTCGAAGCTTATCACGCAGGATCATGCACAGTTCCTCCTCGCTCCATACAGCAGTGGCTTGACAGGGGCTGCAGCACCACTCGCTGAGCAGAACAATCTGGTCATGTTGTCACACGGCGGCTCAGCCGACTCGATCTGGACTCACGGCTACAAGAACGTCTTCGGCGTTCTCAGCCCTGCCTCAACCTATTTCAACAATGCGATCGACTGGCTCGCAGCCAACCATCCAGGCGACAAACTTGCCTTTCTCTACGCGGATGACTCGTTCTCCAAGGCGGCCAGCATTGCAGCCTCCAATTACGCAGCGCACCAACATCATCTAACCGTGGTCTACAACGCGTCTTACCCGGCCACCGCCCAGGACCTCCATACATTTCTCGCAGATGCCAAAGGGAAGCTAGCCGACGATCTAATCGGAGGAGGCCATTACGCAGATGGAGTCAAA
>VBBG01000088.1:0-8189 GCA_005882905.1 Candidatus Bathyarchaeota archaeon
GTTCCGTTCATAATCGGCATGGTCATCGTCGTGAACTTGTTCAAACGGAGAATCAAAAGAGCGTCGAGGAGAATCAGAGAGGCTGTAGGTAACCTTTCAGCGAGAGCCTACGAAGTGATGAGCAACCTCCGCATAGTAAAGAGCTTCACGATGGAAGAAGAAGAAGCTAAAGATTTTCGCAACAAATCTCTGGCAATTGTAAAATCCAACATTGGACTGGCCAAGCTAAGCTCGGTATACGGATCCGCCGTGGACGCAGTTACGACCTTGGCGCTCCTGACCCTCATCGTCGTGGCAGTTCCAGATGTGCTGAATGGAGCCTTGACACTGGGAGCACTCGTCGCCTTTCTCGGACTACTCGACAAGATGTTCTCACCTCTAATATCGCTGAGCAAATCAAACTTCAAATTCCAGAAAGCCACGGCTGCGGGGGATAGAATCTTCGAAATCATAGAGACGAAGCCTGAAGTCCTCGATGTGCCGGGAGCATATGCCCCGCCCGAGATACTGGGACGAATAGAATTCGACGGAGTCTCATTCAAGTACGAACGGAACCAAACCGTCCTGGACAATTTCAGCTTGACGATCAACCCCGGTGAGACCATCGCGATAGTTGGTCCCAGCGGGGCCGGAAAATCGACCATTGTCCACCTCCTGTTGCGCTTCTACGAGCCGGACGCGGGAGCCATCCGGATCGACGGCTATCCCATCAACGCGCTGAAACTGTCCTACTTGAGAAAGAACATTGGACTCGTCATTCAGGACCCGATCCTGTTCTCCGGCAGCGTACGCGACAACATAGCATACGGCAAGCCCGGGGCAGGCCAAGAAGAGATCATCCAGGCAGCAAAAGCGGCCAACGCACACGAGTTCATACTCACTCTCCCCCAGGGGTATGAAACGGAGATTGGCGAACGGGGCGTTACTCTCTCAGTAGGCGAGAGACAGCGCGTCTCCATCGCCCGAGCACTCATCAAGGATCCCAAGATCCTGATTATGGACGAGGCAACCTCGAACGTTGATTCCAAGTCTGAAGCACTAATTCAAGAAGCAATGGGACGAATGTCGGGAGAACGAACCACAATCGTCATCGGCCACAGACTCTCGACGGTAATGGATGCGGACAGAATAGTCGTCCTCGAAGAAGGGGGGATCGCAGAGATCGGCACTCACCGCGGTCTGTTGCAGCGCCAAGGAGCCTACACACAGCTATACCAGAACCAGCTACAGGCCCAGACACAGGTTATCCCTTCACAATTCCGCGGATACAAGTATCTGAAGAAAGAGGAGAAACCGTGACAGCCGTTTACACACGCACAATGGAAGGAGAGAACTTCCCTCGAGACGGGCGCAGATCATCCCGTCAAGTAGTCATGGGTATGTCAAGAATGAAACGAGAAACGATGAGGTACAACCATCCATGAAGCTGAGAAGCTTCAGGGTCCAGAACTACAGGTGCATAGACGACTCCGGCGAAGCACCTGTCGAACACATCAAAGCCCTAGTGGGAAAGAACGAGAGCGGAAAAACAACCATCCTGAAGGCTCTGCACAAATTCAACCCGGCCACTCCTGAGCCCTTCAATGGACTCAAAGAGTTCCCGCGAAGGCGATTCCACGAGTACGAGGACAAAGCCACAGTGGTCGAACTGAAATTCTCACTAGACCATGAGGAGAGGGAAGTGCTCTCTCAGATCGACCCGCGCCTTGAGGAAGTGTCCGGTGCATCAGTCACAAGAGACTACGCCGGACGGTACGCTGTCGAGATACTGCCCGACATACAAACTCCACCCCCAAACCTGAAAGGAGTCTTTCCCCTCCTCATCCAGCTCCGAGGCGCAATAGACAGGCTCGATGATACGACCCAAGGTCGAGAGGGAGGAGTTCGCTGGAAGCTCCTCGATGCTCTGAGCAGAGTGGGAACAGGCATTGCAGAGGAGACAGACCTTTCCAATGCATCCCCCTCCAGAGAAGCCTTCATCAGACAACTCCAAGAAATCCAGCTCGTTCTAGAGAAGAGCATCGATGAGGGATCGAAGAAGGCCATCCGAGACATCGTACGGCTTATACTGAACACGATCGACTGGCCGAGCATCGACACCCGGATCAACAAATACATCGTCGAAAAACTTCCGGTCTTCGTCTACTTCGAAAACTATGCGATCCTCTCCGGCAGAATCCACCTCCCATCCTTCGTCGAACGGTTTAGGGCAGGCGAACTCAGCCCAGAAGAAAACACTGCGAGCATGCTGCTATCATTCCTAAAACTGGACCCAGAGAGGCTGGTCAAGCTGGGAACACGCGATGGCAAATCGTCACAGGAGATGCAGGAAGCCTTCGATACCAGAGCACTCATGGTTGACAGAGCAGCCCTATCCGTCTCTGGTCTCCTGGCCGACATCTGGCAGCAGAGGAAGGCCCGCCTCGACCTCGCGATAGACGGCGATTATCTTAGACTCTGGGTAGCAGACGCCACCGACGGTTCCAGAGTCGAGCTAGAACAGAGCAGCAAAGGATTCCAGTGGTTCCTATCCTTCTACATCGTATTCATGACTGAAACCCTTCAAGGAAAAGATACCGTGCTCCTCCTCGACGAGCCTGGGCTACACCTCCACGCCGCCGCGCAACAAGACCTCCTCAGAGTCCTGGCCAAGCTGTCCGAGAAGAACCAGGTCATCTACTCGACGCACTCCCCCTTCATGATCAACCTAGACGCCATCGACACTATCAGCGTTCTGGCAGAGACACCGCGAGGCACAAAGATCTCCGAGCCCACCAAGACGACAGACAAGACAGCCCTGTTCCCGCTCCAGGCCGCCTTGGGCTATGCCCTCGCGCGCGGCTTGTACACTGGACAGTACAGCCTGCTAGTGGAAAACATTACCGACATGTGGATACTCTCTACAATCTCGCAGCATTTCAGGGAATCAGGCCACGGATACATAGCCGATGACATTGTAATCACTCCCTCTGGCGGGGGCCAGAAATCCGCTCTATTTGCCACGATGCTCACCGGACAGAACACGGGCGTATCAGTGCTGCTAGACTCGGATGTCGAAGGGATCAGCGTCAAGAAACAGCTGGTTGAGAGCCCGTTAGCAAGAGAAACAAACGCACTCTTCGTGAATGATGCTACCCAGGAACCAGGACGTGTGATGGAGCTGGAGGACCTCCTGCCCTCTAGCCTCTATCTCAGGTTCGTAAACGATGCATATTCCGGAGAGCTGGGCAAGAACCGGCTAGGTAACGAGACCCTCGCAAAAGATGTACAGGTCCGGAGATACGTGGAGGCAGAGCTGGGGAAGAGAGGAGTTAGCTTCTCAAGATTCCGTGTGGCCAGGCAGATCATGAACGACTTCCCGAACGTTACGTTCAGCCAGCTCCCCACGGACTTTGTCCAGAGCATGGAACGCTTGTTCTCCTACATCAACAGAATCAAGCCAGAACACACTGCACAGCCAATCATAGCAAGGTCTCCACGCCATTCTCCCTTGAGAGCAATCTTCTCCAGAAGCCGGTCATAAGCCACTACGAAGCCAACCGATAATGAATCAGGATAGAACGTTGTCGCTGATCGACTGATCACATCCAGAGTCTCGGAAACCCGCAAATGGAAAACTCTCAGACACTAACGATCGAGCAAGACCACAAGGGCAACTCTTGCCCTCTATGCAACATTCCCGACCAGGAGGTTCTGGCTGAGTTTCCGAGATGGAGGCTGGCCCGGACCAAGACCATGAAACGACACAGAGAGCGGCTCATGCTCTACCACAAAGAACATGTAAAGACTCTAGACGAGCAGTCTATCGGAGAGGCTTACATGCTACTCTTGACGATTGGACGCAAATATTTCACCCATGCAGACCAGTGGGCTGTCTTCGAACCAGTCTACGCCACAGTCCCGGAACACTGGCACCGAGTCGCGTCGGACCTAGACGAGAACACTGAGGACTATGAGCAGATTCTGAAGACACCCCGGATGATCATAGGAAACCACGAAGGAACCATCTCCAGAGTACTCCCAATCCAAGAGACGCCCGAGTCGCCAGACAGAGATCAGTGAGCATCATCTATCCATTCGATCTGACTGGAGGGGTCAAGATCATCCCGAAACTTGAGTATCGTCCTTGCGAAAGTGGTACGGGAACGGCACACGATTATCTTACGAAAAAGAGGGTTGAGCTGCCTTCGCGACTCCATGAGGCTTAGGCAGCTGCTGTTGGCGGACAGTGGGTTGAACGGGCATCGAGCGCAGCCGTGGCGTTAGCCGATGCTTGGTCTGGGAGGGTGCCTGGATGGGCCGCGAAGGCCGCTGTACACCCTAGCGTGGAAGGTGGCCCGGTTGCATGATGTGCGTGATCGGAGGCCGCACCTGCTACTGATGCTACAAGAGGCGAGGCTGTCAGAAGCATTGAGGCTGCAAGCAAAGCCAGTATCAGAGGTTTCATGTGTTCTCACTATTATCCCGTCGTTGAGAAGATAAAAGTCAACGATTTTGAATGGCGAAACGAGGATTTCCAGAGATAGAAGCTTACGGCCGGGGTTATCGGTTGGTTCTGTCAGCTTCTTTGTTAACTGGAGTTTGGAGTTGTCTCCCTTCGACTCGGCGTCGTTCTATGAGCCGGAGGTCATCAAACCAAGCGATAGTCGAGGTCCTCGGATGAGCCGATACTACGTTTTCGGTCTGAGCTTGACCTCGCTTCCCTCGACCTTGACTTCATAGACGGGTTCAGGTCTCGCGGCCGGGCCCCTCTTCACTTGGCCAGTCGTCACATCGAAACGAGATCCGTGCAATGGACACTCCACCTCGTGACTATCTAATCTGCCCTTGTCCAGCGGACCCCCCACATGCGTACAGACGTTCCCGATTGCATAGAACTTGCCCTTCACATTCGCAAGGAGAACCTGCTGTCCCCCTAGCATTACCTTCTTCATACCGCCTTCAGGAATCTCCGCGGTCGAAGCTACTCTGACGAAGTCAGCCATAGTTGCTCTCTCTGCGTGAGATGGTGCTGATGAGTATTAGCTTTTGTTCGATAGATGGCTCATCGGCTGGAAGACATGCGGAATCTGAGCTGGGCGCATAAGCCAGAGAGTGTTAGCCCTTGTTTGCTGGGTAGCTGAGGCGTTTTCCCTTCCAGATGTCGCTGTCTCCCCAGAGCCCAAGCCGCCACGCGTTGAACTCTACAATCTGAGAATGGTCAACGAACAGGTTCACATCCTTTCCGAATGTTTTCAGGTACCATTTGAACACCGGCGGGTCCGATGCTTCGAACATCCAAGTGTGATAGCCGAACTTATCCACGAGCTTCTTGACAACGTCCTTGCGCCATCGCGTCGGAGGAAGGTCTTCTGTGATTCCCTCCGATTCGAGCATGAGGATGCTGGCGCCTGCGTTTAAGTGCGCAGTGGTCTCTTTGGCGACATCCGCGAAGCTTCTCATCTTAGTCTTGTAGCCGACTATGTGAGTTCCTGCGCCTGCACCTATCATCATTGAAACCTCAGGCTTTGCCTTCATGCCCAGCTTCTGGACCTGTTTGACAATGGCGACTTTGTCCTCCAGCTTGATCGATGCTAGGCCGCTGGAGACCTCTACCAGGTCAAACTCAAGGCTCGTGCACTCTTCTAGATACCTATCGACAGCATCTGGTCCTTGGACGATGACTCGTTCGACGAATCCTCCGGTCGAGACGTAGACGTTGTGTTGATGGCACAGCTCGATTATCCTCTTCGTCTTATCCCGCGTGAGGAGTCTCATGCTTCCCCCCGCGAACTTGAAACCGTCAACATATTCTCCCCAATCCTCTAGAAGATCTTTGAGATACCCGTAGGTTACGGGAGTGTAGTAGGGTCCCCGGAACTCGATAACCCCGGTCTTACGCGGTTTCTCGGGAAGCCCGTTAAGTCGGACGAAATCGAAAGTCTTACTCTTAGCACTCAAATAGGAAAACTCTCCCCAGAATCTGCTCGTTCTGTTCTCAGTATGTGTGCGTTTCGGCATTGTCCCGCGAGTTCGGGTAAGATCATGATGCGCAGCAATCGTGATTTTATCGGGTGGAGTTTCTTCCAAGACGAGTAGGGGTTTGCTTTTTCGTCAACAACCTGCTCCGGTTTAAGCGTGATCGAGTTACATTCTCCCGCCGGTTCTATTAGCGCTTTTTCGTGTCCTGCAATCGTGGACTTGTTATGGACAACTTTTTCTCATAGATTTCAAAATAGTAACTCGAGACGATTTAGGCTCGGACGTGGCTGGCTAGGAAGCGTTTGTCAACGTCCTCGGCGACTATGTTGTAGGATTTGACGAGCTTCCGTATCTCCGACTCCAGAGGGTCATCCTGTTCCTTCTTGCCTGCCATGGGGACTCCGACAATCAGGCAGAACCACTCGGCGAGCTCTCTCGCCTCCGCGAATACGAACATGTTACCATCGCCTGTCGAGACTGTCCAGCCGTTCTCGACCTGGTCTATCTTGTAGGAGGACCTAATGCTCCTTATCGTAGACTGCTTATCCATATCTATCCCGCTCCACACTACGGCTCCGTGGTTCACCCAGCTATGCTTTGCTTCCTTGAGATAGCCTGATTCCAACCGGGAATAATAGGAAGGTGTTCCTCGGCTAGAAAAACTAATACTCTCCCACGGGGGTCTCTGTCGTGTGTGACACAGCATGACAGCGGTCAATACAACAGAATTCGTCACTGTGGCTTCAACGGATGAGATTCCTCCTGGAGTAATGAGAAAGGTTAGCCTGGGGGACAAGGATGTGGTTCTCGCCAATGTTGACGGGAAATACTACGCTATCGGAAACGTATGCACGCACGAGGAAGGTCCCTTGGACGAGGGCATCCTCGAGAAGTATGAGATAGAGTGTCCCTGGCACAGCTCACGCTTTGACCTGAGGACCGGAGCCGTCACACAGGGTCCCGCAGATACACCCGAACCTCGCTATGAGATAAGAGTAGAAGGAAACAGCATCCGCATCAGACCCAAACAGTAGCGAAAACTCTCGCTAGATCACATCTTCTCGCTATCTTTTCTTTTTTTGGTTATCTATTTCTCGACCCCCTGGGGGCATGGTAAAACTCCAGAGACGCTCCACACTTTTCATCCAAAAACAATCCTTTAACCCCAGACGAGACCCGAATAACTGGTCAATCCATGTTCCCGGATCCTAAGCGGCTCCGTATCGGCTGTAGCGGCTGGTCCTACGCCGACTGGGTCGGCCCCTTCTACCCTAAGGACGCGAAGCCCGGCGACTATCTACACCTCTACTCGACCATATTCGACGCCGTCGAGATAGACTCCACCTACTACCGCACACCAAGCCCACTGATGGTCGCGAACTGGCGGAAAATAACCACAGACGGATTCATCTTCTCAGCAAAGTTTCCTAAGAAAATAACCCACGAGCTGAAACTACGCGACAGCCAAGCCCAGCTCGAACGCTTCTACAAGTCAATATCAGAACTACGCGAGAAGCTCGGACCACTAGTCATCCAGCTACCACCCTCGTTCAACATGAAGAAGGACAAAGACGCGCTCGAAACATTCCTCGGACAGATAGACCAGAAGTACAAACACGCCATAGAATTCCGGAACAAATCCTGGTGGAAACCCGAAACCTACAAATTACTAGAGAAGAACAACGTCGCCCTCGCCTGGTCAGAGAACCAATACGCTAGTACCCCGACAGAGACAACCAGCGACATCGCCTACCTCCGCATGGTCGGCGACCGGACAATCACCAACTTCAGCGCACCACAGAAAGACCAGACACAGACAATGAAGAAATGGTACACCGCGCTCGAGGAGAAATCCAGCCTCTTCAAACAAGGCTACATATTCTTCAACAACCACTTCGCAGGATTCGGACCCGGAAGCATCAACGAGTTCCGACGACTAGCCGGACTAGCAGAGCTAGACTGGAAGGCTATGTCGACAGAAGTCGGACCATTACAGAGTAGCATATCCCAATTCCAACAATAGCATACGTGCAGGGACTAAAACGCCCTAAAAATGGCGCATTGACAGGCATCGAGCTCTGCTCCGGTTTGTTCGGTAGAATGAGCGCTCGTTTTCCTTCATGATAATTGGCGTAAGCAAATAGCAGACCACAACCGACGGCCGCATAGAATAGCACGTCTACGACAAAGGCCCACCAGTTATAGCTGATGGGAGTACATCCGAATCT
>VBBG01000088.1:8338-13499 GCA_005882905.1 Candidatus Bathyarchaeota archaeon
CCTTAATCCTAGGGGTTAGAACAGAACGTTCTGCAAAGGAAACACCCGCCGAAGTAGCTAAGGGAGCAAAGAATCAGGAAAACAGTTTCTCTTGTCCATATTTTGTTAGGGCCCATTTGCCTGCCCGGCCAGACTTTGACACTGTCAGGACTCTCTGCTTCAAGAGAAGCCTGAGATGATAACTTACGCAAGCCGTGCCGAGACCAGCTTTCTCACTAATGTCCTGGACGTTCGTCTTGCCCTTCTCCATCACATCCAAGATCTTCGTCCGTGACTCTAGCCCTCTGCTGACGTTCCTCATCCCCGCCAGGTACGCTCTCGGATGGTAAGCGGGGCTCAGAAGGTCTTCCTCAGGCGAACTCGCTAATCAATAGCTTCTGCTGTGCCTTCTCCTCCGGCAGTGGCCTAAAAGTCTCGGACAGCTCCAGCTTTATCAAATCCAGTCGCTGATGGTAGTACGGCCGAATCTGGTATCGGTCAACCATCTCGGTCGCCACATCTAGATATTTCTCAACGCCCATCCGGAACACCGTCGCAACAAGCTTCCCACCACAACGATGGCAGACGCCTCCAAGCGGGACCCGGCGCGGTTTCGACCCGCACTTCATACATCGGACTCGCTGGGATGTAAAAGTCCGCAGGTTCCCTACGAGATCACGGAGAATGTGCGTAGAGAGAACTTTGACAGCTACATCCGCAGCGTTCACAGCCACGATCTGGTCCGCCAGCTTCAGTTGCTCCTTTACCTTGTCAAGCATCGTCGGTAGCTCCTTGTAGGAGCTGATCAACCGGCCATGGTCCAAGTCCTCGGTTGGATGTGTAAACCCGATACTCCACTGGTCAACGCCTAGGATCTTGTTCAGGGTAGGAACGAGACTCTCGACCTCGCTCGGATGAGCACCCTGCCAGGTCTTCTCATAGAACTCGACCGGAAGCTGTGACACGGTCTCGATATTGAGAGCTTGGCGTGCAACCTCGGATGGGTTCAGAAGCGGCGACAATAACAGCGGCGCGTCCATCAATCCTCCAATCCTGTCAGGCATGAACTCGCGAGAGAAATTCAGCAACACATCCAGAAGCAGAGACACTGAGTCTTCATCACCGTCACAGTCGCGTCTCTTGGCCGCGTGCCAGAATGGATGGGCGTAGCAGACGCTTGCCTTCGTAAATCCCACAATCCGGCCGACTACTCCGACGGATGTGTGTGGTGAGAGTCCGACCATGAGCCGCCCTATCAGATCCTCCCTCTTCGTCGCGTTGTAGAACCTGTCTAGCCGATAATAGGATGATAGCAGATCGTCCAGAAACCTTGACGCTTTCAGAAAATACTCGCCGCACGCCTCTGGGACTATGAGGTCTTGAACCTCAAGCGCGCAAAGCTGGCTCGGCGTCACTAGCGGCTTCTCATCCATGTCCTTCTCATAGCCTATGGCGTGTGCTTTCTCGATCGAGAGTCCCACTTCGCCTGGGCGAAAGTGGGTGAGAATGGCGTTGGTCGAGTCGAACCTTATCGTCCCGTCCTTGAAGATCGACACGTCGGTCCGTGCCCTCAACAATCCCTTCTCAACTGGCTCAGGAGTCTTCGTCCGGTTCAGCAGCCCTTTCGCCCCCTTCACCGAGTCAGGAATCTTCCCCAGTCCCAAACGCTTCCCGGCCTCCTCCAAGATACGGCTTAGATCAAGTGGACTATTCTTGTATGCAACCGTCTCCACATTACAGTTCTTGCACACGCCGGGTCCTAGCAGGCCACACCGAGGGCACGAAAAACGCTCGACAGTCAAACCTCCACATGCTGGACACTTGACGCGTGGTTCCCATGTATCACAATTGGGACAGGACCTGTCGACAACTTCTAGGCTCACGGCTAGTTTCTTGGAGGCTTCCACAATGTCGCGGCGGGTTCCCCCGAACTGGCCGGTTGGAAAGAGACAGTGAACTTTGGGCGTCATTACACGTTCTTTGGCCTTTTCCGGCCGCCCCATGCGTGCCCCGACATAATTGGGGGACTTGCTCTTCACCGGAAATCCTGCGAGCGATGACAGTCTCTCTAGAGTGGTCGAGCCAACCGCAAGCCATTCTTGAGCTTCAGGTTTGAAGAGAGATCGAAGGATTACCGTTTCAGCCTCCATAATCCGTAGCGACCCGCCCTCGACTCTGTGCGGGAGGCACAGCCTCTCCAGTAGAGACTTGATCTTCGCATCGTCGGGAATGAGAATCGTCTCTTCGGTTGTCCTTGAGAAGGCACGGATTCTCTCTCGTAGGTATTCCAGCTCCTCGGGTTTGATCAGGTCCCAGAAGAAAGTGTAGGAGGGATGCAGTGGAATGCCAAGCTTTGTGGAGACTTCTGTCGCTTCCTTGGCGTTGGGTCTCGTCGACAGGGGATTTGTGGCCAGGGTCTGAAGACGTTCGGACGATATCGAGATTGACGAGACTGGACTGGCAGATTGAAGCGCTGCAAGTTTCTCTATGAGTAGCTGGCCCCACCATTCTTCTACAAAGCCTGAAGGTACGAGCATTCGGTTGTTCTCTAGGAACTCGCCGTATCCGACCATGAGATCGCCTAGGAAGAGGATGCTCTCGATCCGGTCCTTGACCGCCCGGGCTTCGCTCGGGCTCTCAATCCTCACTACAGAACCATCATTCATCCTGACAACTGGCGGCTCGATCGAGTCAACAGCCGTCACAATCCCGGCTTTTCCAGGCCGCTCTGTCCTCATCTGGACCCCTACGGCTAGGAATCCACCGAGAATCTCCATGGTTGCAGGGTGGACTCCGACAGATGCGAGGCCCGTGTTCCTCGCCCGGCCATACCGTATCCTGAACCCGCCTGGAGTACTCGGAAAGGCGAAGATGGGCCGACCCCCGACTACGTCTTCCATGAACATGAACTCCTTCGCCTCCTCGCCCTCCGCTGAGGAACTCTTCAGCGACCGAAGCCATTCCCAGCCATCAAGACCCAGCCTGTCAATAATCCGGAGAACCTTCTGCGAGCGACCTAGAAGTCCATCATTGACCACTCGGAGCGCTCCGCCCCGGACCCGGTTCGTCTCAACCCTCAGAACGTTCCGGTTGACCGTCACCTCGACCGGATCAGTCTCCACCCCATTTGGCTCAATCGGCAGCCTCAGCATAGCATCATGCAAGGCATCGTCAGAGTTGCGATACTGGAACCTGGCGACAGCCCGCTCGTAGATTCGAAGTTCCTCTACAAACCTGCGTGCCTCAGCCTCCGACGCATGGTATGGTTGCAAGTTCAAGTTTCGACGAATGTAGTCCGCTACGATCATAGTCATCCCCATCTCAGTCCCACCTGCAGATCGCATGGGACCCGCAAAATAGACCGCAAGATGCCTCGTACGATCAGGATTCGTCCGAATCTTCACAGCGTGAATCCCCTGAATTGGCGCAACCGTCACGGCTTCATCCAAGACTGCTAGGGCGGTCCGGACAGCCTGCTCAGCTGCCTTCTCCTCCTCAAAACTTCCAAAACGGCCAAGGACAATCTCTTCGCTGATCTTCAGCGCGGTCTCTTCGCGAGAGATGATCTTACTCAGCTCTCGAATCCTCTCTGCCACGCCGGGGGGCCCGACGGCCTTTTCGACCCTCTCAGCCAGGTCATAAGTCGTCTGGGACTCGACCTTCGACGACGGGTCCAGCCCTTTCGACCGCGCAATACTGGCAATAGCGTATTGTTGGTTGTACTCGTCATGCAACCGCTTGGCGTAAGGGTTGTTCTGTCTGTACTCCAGAGGGTCCAACTGGTTCGGGCCTCGGTCCTGTTAGGTGTAGGTAATATGCTATTCTCGATCCCTGTCGAGATGGACGAAACTATTCGCATCGCATGTAAACGCTAGACCATCGCGCGTTCCAACATAACTGAAAAAGCAGACTGAAGAAGAGTCTCTGTGAAGCGAATGTCCGGAATCACGGGTCCTAGGATAATTCTCCACTGTGACTTGGACGCGTTCTATCCGTCGTGTGAGATAAAGCGGAACCCTTCATTTGCCGGAAAACCGCTCATTGTCGGCGCGGATCCCAAGGGTGGTCATGGGCGTGGTGTGGTAATGTCATGCTCCTATGAGGCGAGAAAGTTCGGGGTCCGCTCGGGGATGCCCATCTCTCAAGCCTACAAGCTCTGCCCTCAAGGCGAGTACGTCCGGCCCGATTTCGAGTTGTACGGGGAGACCTCGGATCGCGCGATGGAGGTGTTGCGAAAGTTTGCTGATAAATTCGAACAGACAAGCATCGACGAGGCATACATGGACGTTAGCGTTCGCTGCAAGAGTTTCGATGAGGCGATTGATCATGCGAGAAAGGTGAAGGCTGAGCTGAAGACTGCTGAGGGGCTCACGGTCAGCGTTGGAGTCGCACCTAACAAGTCGATTGCGAAAATGGCTTCTGACATGAACAAGCCTGACGGGCTGACGACTGTTAAACCAGAAGAGGTCAGGACATTCCTTGAGCCGTTGTCTGTCAACAAGATCAGCGGTGTCGGAAAGAAGACGACTGAATTTTTGCAAGAGCAAGGGATCCAGACCATCGGGCAGCTGAGCCAGATTCCTGCGAAGAAGCTGACCGACTGGCTAGGTAAGGGAGGTGTGTGGCTCTGGGGAATAGCCAACGGTATCGAAGAGGCTCCGGTCGAAGAGAGAGGTTTGCGGAAATCTATCAGCGTGGAACAGACCTTTGAACGGGACGTACAGAACAAGCAAGTCGTCCTTGAAGCCCTAGAATCGCTGGTCCAGGAGGTGCATGAACGTCTCTTGGCAGAGCGACTACGCTTCCGAACAGTAAGTATCAAGGTCCGGTTCGAGGGTTTCCAAACCTTCACTCGTGAAAAGACCCACACAGGCTATGTCGACGACCAAGACGTCGTCCGCGAATACGTCCACCATCTATTCCGCGAGTTTGAAAAGGACCGGCGAAGAATAAGACTCGTGGGTGCCAAGCTGTCAGACCTTAAGCCTGCTGAGGGCAAGCAGGCCCGGCTAGGGTAGACTCAGCTTTCTATCCGCCCTACCTTGTTTCAGGAAAAATTTGCACGGTTAAATTCCATGTCTTCCTGCCCATGTGGGTACTCGTCTCCCTGAGACGGGTCTTCCCGCTGATTGTTACACAGCTGTCAACTAGTTTACGAACCACAAGCTTCCTCGAAATCTTC
>VBBG01000058.1:0-2737 GCA_005882905.1 Candidatus Bathyarchaeota archaeon
GCTTTCGGCTATAGCGATAATGTGGGTCACTTTTGCTGGACGCAGAGGATTGATGCGCGGCAAGTGGGGACCCTCAGCCTAGAAAGACAATCTCTGCTCAAAAATCGAACCGCCGCTAATAGTCACCAAGAGACATCGTGCCCGGCGACTCGTTCGTGTAGGGAGCACTTGGTGATCTACCAGGCGGTCCATCCGCCGTCAACGAGGATAGTCTGCCTCGTCGCATAGTCCGAGGTAGGGGATGCTAGGATGATGATTGCCCTTTTTAGTTTCGTCTCTGGTTTAGGACATGGGGCAGTTGTGCTAGCGCATCACTTGCTACGGTGCTCTCTCCAAGTCTAGCGGAGGCCATTTTTCCGGCCCTACCAACCAGGTAAGCGGCTGCCTTGGCAGCGTCAAACGGACTCTGACCCCTCGCTAGGAGCGCTCCGGCGACGCCTGCGAGGAGATCGCCGTATCCGCCCTTTGTCAAGTAGGGAGATCCTTCATGGTCCACGTGGACTCTGGCGCCATCCGTGATGTAGTCCTCAGCTCCCTTCACGATGATTGTCGCGTGATAGTGCTTCGCCAGTTGCCTGACCGCGATGGTTCTCTCTTGCTCCGAGGACGGCCAAGGCCTCTTCGAAAGTACTTGGAACTCTCCCGCGTTCGGTGTGAGCAAGATCCTTTTTCCTTGGCAAACGTCCGGTTTGAAAGCTAGGGCGTGCAACGCCTCGGCATCCGCCACGACGGGACAATTGGAGTCTTGTAGAATTGCAACGAGAGCCTTGTGGGCTGCTATGGTACGGATGACACCGCATCCCAAGATCAACGCATCTGCACCTGAGAGGAGTTCCCCAACGACTCGGGGTTCGGGAAAAGCCCCAGAACAGGGTACTGTAATGAGGTCGGGTGAATAGCCGGCTACTATGTCAGCGGCTCGCCGAGGTGCGATGATTATTGCGAGATCGGCTCCTGCTCTGAGGGCCGCGAGCGCGTTGAAGGCTAGACAGCCAGCGTACCTGTCGCTCCCTCCTGCGATAACGACACGCCCATAGTCGCCCTTGCGGGCATCCTTGCGCCTAGATGGATAGATTCGAGATAGATCTATTTGTTGTCCGGGTCTCTGTTTGTTCAGAGATTATTCAGCAAACCTTGCGGATTCCATTTCCATCCTAGATGGGTGTCTATGATGGGACGGCTTGTCTCGCGGTTTTGTCATGAGCCGCTTAATCTTCTCGCCTATTTTTTCGAAGACTTGCTCGACGGACCAGCCTTCTTCTCTGAAATCGAACTGCTCCTTGGGTAGCTTGATGAAGACTTGGACCTCGTAGCGTTTTCGATCTTTCTCTAGTGTGGAAGTCTTCACGATGGCCCGTGCTTCAAGGATGTCATTGTGAATTCGGCCGAGACTCTGGACTGCTCGCTGGAACTTTAGCTCTGCCTTTCTTGACTCCACATCATCTCTCGGGAGACCGACGACCTCTATCGGTATTTCGCCGAATTCCTGTTCAGCCATCTTTCTTCAACCCATACTATCGGACGACCAGTACTGGACAGTTGGCGTGGGAGATTACTCCGCTAGAGACACTCCCGATGAGCATCTTCTTGAAACCTCCCAGGCCTCGAGTTCCAACTATGATTAGATCAACGTCTTCCTTGGCTGCGTGGTTGATTATGGTCTCGACCACGGATGATGCTCCTTCCGGGAGTTCTGTCTTGACGTTTGTGCCGACCTTCTTTGCCTCGGAGACAGTGTCGCCAACGATACCCAGCGCTACTCTTCGAGCGTAAGCATAGTATGTGTCTATCTCCTTCTGAGAGGGAGGGGGCGGGGCCATACCAACCGGCACAGGAAAATTCGACCTGTAGTAGGAGGTGGGAGGACTGATCGCGTGCAAGACGATGAGTTCCGCTTTTAGCTTCTCCGCCAGTCCCAAGGCGACATGGGCGGCTCTCTTCGAGCTTTCGGACCCGTCTACGGCGACGAGGATGTTCTTGAACAACGGAGTCGAATCCGAAGCTGCATGTTCACTTGTTCGTTTCATGGTCTTGGTCTCCATCCGAACTCTCCATCCGGCAGGTTAAACCTGTCTCTAATGCTCTTTGCTCGTATTCTCGAGCCTTCAAGCTATTGTCAAATCGGGGTGTATAGAGGGAACCTTCGGGAGCGGAGCCTGCCGCACATGCTGTAGTGCAGCCATTCACTGAATAAGGCAAACCATTTGCTTAAATTACGTATGTCATGAATTGTCGATTGGGGCCAATATGATAGACTTCGCCGAGCTCTTACTGTTCGGAGCGATCGCAGGGTTGACCATCTTCCTGGGTCTGCCTATGGCCCTGCTCCAGGGCGTCAGTTCCCGGAAGAAGGGGTTTCTGAACGCGCTTTCGATGGGAATCCTCGTCTTCCTGATTTCCGATGTGCTTGCTAATGCGTGGGCGCCGACAAAGCTTGCCGTGACAAGCGCGTATACGGGTACAGGGTCTCCTTCCGATGCTGCGCTGGACCTTCTCGCACTCTTCGGGGGTCTTGGTCTTGGACTGCTTGGACTTGCATCCTATGAACAGAGATACATCAGAAGGATCACGTTGGCTCTGAAATCGGTTCGGCCTGGATTAGGGGGGATGACGGGTGAGCTGAACGGCCCCGCCACTCGAGCTCGAGAAACCAGTCAAGAACAGCGTTCGACCAGTCTCTTCGGCAGCCCCTACCATCTCGCCACGATGATCGCGATGAGCATAGGGTTGCACAACC
>VBBG01000058.1:2815-3582 GCA_005882905.1 Candidatus Bathyarchaeota archaeon
ACCTAGGGTCTCATTTCTGGCGAAGCTTGGGTTGATCGGGGGAGGTCCTACGTTTCTGGGTACGATCATAGGGAGCCTCTGGGTCTCAGAATTGACCTATGTGTTGTTCCTCTCGCTTGCTGCGGGTGCTCTGGTCTATGTCACGCTTTTGATGTACAACGCTGCGCGACGCCAGTCTAGCAATGATCTGATCATGGTGGGAATCTTCATCGGGCTCTTGGCGGGTTTTCTCACCGATCTGATTGTCTCTCTAGGAGGAGCATAGGGCGGCGTCGAGAGTCATCCTCCTAGAAATCGCCGATTGATATTTGGTTTCTTAGAAAAACGGTGGGAGTTAGGCCAGTGGGCAGAGGTCCTCTGTCCTACTTGCCCGAGCCTGGCCTACTCCTTGCAGAGATGATCGGAGGGGCTGTGAATGTGAGAGCCCGCTCTCGTTCCGGGAGAGCATTTTCGGTATGGGCTGCTGGGAGTGACCTCTTGTTATGTCTGTACGGGCATCTATAGCTCGGGGGAACCGTACACTCACTCGACCGGGCCCTTCTGGATTTACACGCGACGTCGACCAGGTCGAGGATCTCCCTATCCTCGGGCTTCTTCACGGGTGCTGTTTGCAGCCGTGTCCCCTCCAATCATTATAGCCGGTCTAGAATAGATAAGTGCTCGGTACACAATCTTTCGCCCAGTCCTCTGAAAGGGGGAGCGGTCTCTGAGCCAAGTTCTGATGCTGGATTGGAGAAGAGTGTTAGAATGAAGAGGGTCCTCTTGTG
>VBBG01000059.1 GCA_005882905.1 Candidatus Bathyarchaeota archaeon
GCCATTGCTGAAGGCCGTATCCCCGGTGTGGAACAGCACCGGGAGCTTCGCTGACTCGGCATAGTCGTAGAGCCTGTCATAGACAGGGCTCTCCGCCGATGCCTTCACATAGCCTAGCCGGATCTTGAAGGCTTTCACCTCCTTACTGTTCTCCTCGGCGAGCTTGAGGGCAGCCTTCACTTCCTTGGCAGTGGGCTCGACGGTAATCACAGGAGAAAGCATCCCGCCGCTCTTCTTGCATAGTCTGATGATTTCCTCGTTCGGAAGCGGGACGCCTCCTTGCAGGGGAGGGCTAAGAAGCAAACCGCGCGCGATCTCATATCTTCGCATCGCGCCCAGAAGCTCGTCCAGGGTGTAACTCAGACCGCTCATCCGCGCGAACCTGATGAGTGCGTCGTCTCGGCGCTCAGACAAGTGCACGTGAGCGTCGACTATTTCCTGCAAGAATCTCTCAGACCGCGCCTGAATGTGAATGGGGGTTCTCCTATCAGCACCCTGGGAGGAATCAGGCAGGCTTGTCATCACTACCCCCAATCGCTACATGGATTTGTATCGACCTGTTTTCCAGCCTGCGAACCTTTCCAGAACCCTTGTGGGAACGGGATTGACATAGTCGAGATGTTTCAAGTGGCAGAGGCGTTTGAAATCGGTGTCCGTGGTCATAATCCCGGAGGCCTGGTATTCCAGCGCTCCGGCTATGTACGTCGTGTCGAACGGGTCGTGGTGGAGTTCTCTGGCCAGGTCGAAGGCCTGATGCAAGACCCTCATGCTCACCGGACAGTACTCCACGATGGGATAAGCGTCCAAGAAGTGTCTGAGGGCCTTCTCGCTCTGAGCGGGGTCACAGTCCCACTGGCGCGTCATTATCCAGTAAGCCCGCATCGGCACAACATCCAGTACAAGCGGGATAAAGTGGCCGCTCAGACCTCTCTCCATCTCCCAGGCGACAAAACGAGTGTCCGGGATGATCCTCGACGAGAAATATTGCTAGTGTGTTCACATCGACGAGTATCCGGTCTCTACCCGCCAAAAGTGGCCTCGCCAGCGTCC